>JBBKVK010000044.1:0-2552 GCA_037968395.1 Saprospiraceae bacterium
CATCTACATTGGAAGGACGGTGTAAGGTCATTACTAAATACTCCCCATTCTTCAACCCTACTTTTTTATAAACTTCTGGTTCAATTAGTCTTTCAATATTCCCCAATAGAGAATCTATCATGGTGTTACCAACAAAATAGATTTTTTCTTCATTATGCCCTAATTGTTTCAGGTTTTCATTGGCTAATTGAGACGTGGTAAAAAAGTAATCTGTAATACTGTCTGTAACCATTCTATTGATTTCTTCAGGCATCTGCTCATCACCACTACGTATACCTCCTTCTACATGAGCCACTTTAATCCATTCCTTTTTTGCTACAATTGAGCAAGCCATTGTAGAAGTTACATCCCCAACGACTAAGCAAAGTTCTGGTTTCCAAGATTGAAGAGCTTCTTCATACCTCATCATGATATTAGCTGTTTGTGTAGCTTGACTTCCAGAACCAACTCCTAGGTTTATCTGAGGTTCAGGTATATTTAGTTGAGTAAAAAAATCTTCACTCATCTTTTTATCATAATGTTGACCCGTATGAATCAATCTATATTCTATTTTTGAATCAATATTATTCTCGTTATACCTATGGATAGCATGAACGATAGGACCTATTTTCATGAAATTTGGCCTCGCTCCTGCTATGATGTCAATTTTTCGCATTAAATTTATTTAAATAAAATTTTAAAATGTTCTTTTTGGAATTCCTTTAAACCACTTATAAACGATGTCGCTTTCTGGTTTTAATACTACCCAAGCAGTAGCAAATATTATTTTTAGATCTATCCAAAATGATTGGTTTACTTGATACCATTGTTCGAGTTTTCCTTTGTGAGGATAAATTGTGTTTTTATAAAAATCCCAAGTATCTCCTCCAGCATCTTTTACTTTAGTAATTAATTCTTCTTCGTCTCTAAATACGATTGAGCCAATACCCGTAAGGCCTGGTTTAACATTATATATTACCTTTTGCACATCTTCAGGATAAGCATTAAAACTCTTTTGCATGACAGGTCTTGGACCAACAACGCTCATGTCCCCAAAGAAAATATTTAATAATTGAGGTAGCTCATTGATCTTACTTTTACGCAAAAAGTCCCCCATAAGTGTCAATCTTGGATCTTTTTTAGTTGTAATCAGACCTCCTGCCATATTAGGACTGTCTTTAAGCATGGTGGCAAACTTATATATATTGAAAAGTTTATTTTTAAGTCCAACTCGTTCTTGGAAATAGAAAATAAACCCCTCTCCTGTTAGTTTTAATCCGATAGAGATCGGCACTAATAATGGAGACAAAATTATTAGTGCAATACCAGACGAAACTATGTCACTTCCTCTTTTGAAAATATAATACATCTTACTATTTAATAATTTTACGGGCTGGATTACCTACAACGGTTGTATTGTTAGGAATATCTTTTAATACCACGGCTCCTGCTCCAACAACAACATCGTTTCCTATAATAACTCCTTGCTTTACAACAGCGTTTGCTCCAATAAACGAACGAGCACCAACGGTTACATTCCCTGCTAGAACTGCTCCAGGGGCAATATGAGCAAAAGCACCAATTTTACATTCATGTTCTACAATTGCACCAGTATTAATTATTGCGCCGTCACTGATTGTTGATAATGGGTTAACTATAGCGTTTGCACCTAACATTATCATCGAACCAAGAACACATAAATGCCCAAATTCTGAAGAAGGGTGAAAAACGTCTCCAAAGACTACTTTTCCGGTAAGGTTTTTAAAAATTGTGTTCCTAATTGAATTATCTCCAATAGCAATATAAACTCTAGTCTCACCAAAATCGAAATTACTCTCTTTTCCTAAATAAGGAATATTAAATGGATTGTCTTCTTTTTCTATTTGTTCACAATATCCCGTTATCTCTAAGTCGTTTTTAAGTATAATATCACAAACCACATATGCATGACCAGAGTATCCTATAATAACGATTGAGTTATCCATTTATTAAGTTTTTTAAATACTCTAGATATCGCTTACCTAGTTTTTCTCGATCAAAATGTTCTTTAGCATATTGGTATCCATTTTGACCCATTACTATGTTATTCTCAGATAGATCAACCTGTTGTTTAATTTTATTTGCAAAGTCCATAGGGTTTTCTGGCTCTACATAAATCCCACATTTTGCTGTTTCAACTAATTGTCTCGACACACCATCTATTAGTAAAAACAAAGGTGTTTTACAAGCCATGTAATCGAATGTTTTATTGCTATAAATAGTCTTGAAAGCATCTACTTTTTTCAATACAGACATTCCAAAATCTGAGGCGATAATGTATTTAAACACTTCTTTTTTAGGCACCGAATCAATAAATTGCACATTCGTAAGTTTCCGCTTTTTTTGCTCTTCTTTTAGCATTTCCTTTTGCATGCCGCTCCCTATTAGTACTAGTAGTACATTTGGCATTTCATCCTTAATAAGCTCTGCCGTTTCAATAACTTGAATCAAGTGGTTTGCTACACCATGGGCGCCTACATAAGTTATGACAAATTTATCAGACCACCCACATTTTTCTCTAAATGCTTTTATAT
>JBBKVK010000045.1:0-3342 GCA_037968395.1 Saprospiraceae bacterium
ACTAAATATAGGGTAATTGAAAATTCAAAGTAGAAATAATCAATCTCTACTTTGAAGTTGTTTAATAACTTATGTTATTAAACATGAAGTTGTCGTCTAAAATGCGTTTTGAAAAACAAAATAAAGTAAAAACATTATTAAGACAGTAATAGCCAAGCTCACAACTAAGAATTTTTTCCCTATTTTATTTTTACCTACAGTCTTTTTTTTGGTTGACATTTTCTAGATTTTGTGATTAAGTAATAAACTTTTTCTAAAGATAGAGCTACAAAGCCCATATTCCAAAATATTTTATTCAAAAAATTAAAATATGTTCGCTCACTTGGTTGGAGATACTAAAATTAATACCTTAGATTTTTATCATAAATTGTCAATTTGTATTGGATAGATAAATCAGTAGAAAGGATTGGTAAGTGGGCTTCTTGGCTTAATATATTATTAATATTACTAATCATTGCAGATGTCTTATTGAGGTACCTTTTTAATAATACAAAAAACTGGGTTCTTGAATTGGAATGGCATTTGTTTGCGGTTATATTTTTAATAGGTGCTTCATTTGCAATGGAAAATGATGAACATGTACGAGTGGACCTTTTCTACCAAAATTATAGTTCAAAAGCCAAAGCATGGACAAATTTACTGGGCCATATCGTTTTCTTACTTCCTTGGACATTAGTTGTTATTTACACTTCATACAAATTTGCAGCTAATTCTTATTCCTTTAATGAAGGCTCTCCAAACCCTGGAGGGTTGCCATTTAGATATATGATTAAATCAGTGATTGTCATTGGTTTTATTTTGGTATTGGTGCAAGCTATATCACAGATTAGTAAAAACTTAAAAACGATAATCAACAAGTAGATATGGAAGGCATAGCAATACTGTTGTTCGTTTTAATACTTATTTTCCTCTTGTTTGGTTATCCTGTAGCAATGACTTTAGGGGGATTGTCTATACTTTTTGGGTTGGTATTTGTCCCTGACTTCCTAGATTTATTACCGCTTAGGATAATGGGTATCATGGAGAATACCGTATTAATTGCAGTTCCTCTTTTCGTATTCATGGGGTTAATGCTAGAAAAATCAGGTATTGCTGAACGGTTATTAGAAACAATGGCCATGTTATTTGGTAAATTAAATGGAGGATTAGCTATATCAGTGGTTGTTGTAGGTGCTTTATTAGCAGCATCTACAGGAATAGTTGGGGCTACAGTCGTCACTATGGGCCTAATAAGCTTACCTGTCATGCTTAAAAGAGGATACTCTCCAGAGTTAGCTGCCGGTACTATTGCATCGTCAGGAACATTAGGACAGATCATTCCGCCATCAATTGTATTAGTTTTGTTGGGTAGTGTGATGAATGTATCTGTTGGGAGTTTATTTCAAGCAGCTTTTGTGCCTGGGTTCCTAATAGTATTTGTTTATATAATGTATATTTTAGTCTTTGCTAAGATAAATCCACATCTCGCTCCTGCAATTCCACCTGATGAAATTGCTGAATTTAAGCAAAACAACTACTTTGCCAAAGTACTTAAAGCATTCGTATTACCCTTGATGTTAATAATTGCGGTACTTGGCTCAATATTCACAGGTATTGCTTCTCCCACAGAAGCTGCTGCTGTTGGAGCTTTCGGAGCCATCTTACTTACCATTGCTCAAAAGAAGTTTTCATTTAAAGTGTTGAAAGAAGTAGGGGAGAAGACCACCCATTTGACGAGTATGGTTTTCTTAATACTATTAGGAGCTACGACCTTTTCCCTTGTATTTAGAGGTTTAGGGGGTGAACGGTATTTGATCGAGCTGATAAATAATTCAGAGTTGGGACCGTATACCTTCCTGTTTTTAGTGATGTTGGTGATTTTTATAGCTGGTTTCTTTATAGACTTTATTGAGATAGTGTTCATAATTGTACCAGTTGTTACACCTATTTTTGTAACTCTAAATATGGATTTAATATGGATTGGTATTTTGATAGCACTCAACTTACAGACCTCATTTTTATCCCCCCCATTTGGTTTTGCTTTATTTTATCTAAAAGGTGTTGCTCCTCCAGAATTAACAACCAAGATACTATACAGAGGTGTCGTTCCTTTTTTAATTTTACAGTTACTAGTTTTATTGCTTGTGATACTATTTCCTAATATACTGTACAGAGGATGATGACTATTTTGGTTTTTCTATAACCCGTTTTATACATTTGAACGTTGCCATAGCCTGTGAAGCTATAACCGGAAAGGGTAGAAAAACAAACCTTTCTGCCAGACTTTTAATGACTGAACCATAATCTGTGACGCTCTGTGTAAGACAACATATTGGTATTTGGTGAGCTTGTCTAACTATTAACGAAGAAAAGTGAATAGCACGTTTTAGGTTGAAGGTGTTTTGGTCAGTAATACCTGCCCGCTGTATAAGACTATGGCAGGCGGGGATTTTCTAACGCATAATGTGGGTTTAATTCTTATCTATGATTGTAGACTGAAAACGAAACAAATCATGCAATCAGAAAAATAAAAAATAGAACAAAAAAAGCAGGATTGTTATCACAACCCTGCCATTCAATATTTGTGGTTACACAAACTTATTTGACCTTATCAACCAGTGCTTTGAAAGCATCAGGATGATTCATAGCTAAATCTGCTAAGACTTTTCTGTTGAGGTTTATATCTTTTTGATTAAGAGCATGAATGAATCTTGAATAAGAAAGACCATGCATTCTTGTTGCTGCATTGATTCTTGCAATCCATAATCTTCTAAAAGCTCTTTTCTTTTCTCTTCTGTGTATGAATGCGTAGCTTAACCCTTTCTCAACGGCATTCTTGGCTACTGTCCAAACATTTTTTCTTGCACCAAAGTAACCCTTTGATAACTTCATGATTTTTTTTCTCCTTCTTCTGGAGGCAACGTGATTTACTGAACGTGGCATATTTTTTTGTTTTTAGTACAATACAGGGATCTTTTTTGATTCTTTTTCCTGTATTCTCGTTAAATAATAGTTCTAAATAAATTAACCTTTTGCTAAAAGTCTCTTTACTCTTTTTACTTGAGTCTCATCAACCAATGCAGATCCAACCAATCTTCCTTTAGCTTTAGCTGACTTATTTCTCATCATGTGAGAAGTATAAGCTTGGAATCTTTTGATTTTTCCTGAACCTGTTAATTTGAATCTTTTTTTCGCACTTGAATGCGTTTTCATCTTAGGCATAATTATAAATATTTTCTTTTCGAGGTGCAAAGATAACAATACTTAAAAGATTATCAATTTTTTTAATAATAAATTTGAATTGTATTAGCTTAATATACTTCATACTATTGTATTTCATCTTGTTTTATTTGATTTTTACAA
>JBBKVK010000046.1:0-16631 GCA_037968395.1 Saprospiraceae bacterium
GCGGTGGTGGTGGTGGCTCTGCCGTTCTTGGTGGTTCTACCTCTATCTCTTCGTCAAATGCCAAAGCATCATCTGGAACATAGATTGTAGCTTCTCTTTGTGTCCAACTAAATGCGAACAACGTTGCTGCCAAAGAAGCCATTAGTCCATATCTTAATAATGGACCTGTGAAACTAAAGGAATCCACATCTGGATATTTTGTCCTAGCTTTAAGTGGTGATGACCATTTTTTACCTTCATAAATTTCTGACAGGTTCAAATTACCTCTTTTCTTAAAATAAGATCTGAAAGCAAATATGATCCCTATCGTCAATAAAGTCAAAAGTATAAAGGCAATACCAACACTCGAACCTGATAGTTCAAAGTTTTGTAACATAGCTTTTATTGTTATTAAGTAAGTTAAAAAAATCGATATACCTGAAATCAGATTTATCGGTTAGCAAATATAGGAAAAAGTTTTTCATATTTTAGAAACAAAATCAATCCTAAAATAACTCCTATCAAATTAGCAACAGCATCTAGCCAATCAAATGATCGATCAATGAAATATACTTTTTGATAAATTTCCATCATAATACCGATGCTAATACTCATTAGAGCACTTATTTTCACTGATTTATATATTCCAAAAATATCTCTCATATAGACACTCCAGAGTACTGTCATGAACAAATAAAACGTAATATGAGCCACCTTATCAATGCCAAAAATTTCATCTAAAAAAGTTTTTGGAATTGCAGAACTTGGAATTGCAGACAAAATTATGGTAAAACATGTCCAGAATAAAGCTGCCCATTTATATTTATTCATTTTTCAAATTTAATAAAAGTCAAAAGTATAAATTTTGATTCAAAATACCTTTTGCCTAGTTAGGAATCTTTCTCCCCAATATAAAGTAGATGCAATTATCATTAATTTTGGTGTATTACATTCATTTTATTAATGAATTCATTGCTTAATTAGCTCACCTGATAACTTCAAAATGCAATTCTCTCTTTTGATCTTATTTACCTACCCAAGACAAACCTTACTGGTATGGTGTATTATACTTTAACAGGTCTGCTTCTTTGTTTTCCAGGTCCATTTTTCTGGTAGATTATTCATGGATTTTAAAACTCTCAATGCCTCTGGCCATAATCCACCGCCAGGATCTCTTAGTATTTCTAGATTATTGATACTTCCATCTAAATCTGCAGGAAATGTTACTACAGCTGTGCCATAAATATTATTTTCAATAGCAAGTCTTGGATATTTTATGTTTTTGTAAATATATGCTAGCATTTTGGCATCTGCACATTGCATTTTCTCGTTGTTTGTTCCTTATAAATCTTCGCAACCTGGGAATCTAGGCATTTGCGCTACTATAATAAAAATTTTATCTATATCTGTATTAGGTGAAACCATGATAGGTTCAACAGGGATGGTGGTGGCAGGTTCCGTATCTATTGAGATATCATTTGACACTTTTGTGTTCATTGGAATTATTGTTTCTTCAAATTCTGATTTGTCTAAAATAACATCAGCTGTTACTTCAATTACATGCTCTACAGATGGCAGTGGAAGAAGATGAGCAGGTGGGGTATTAATTGTTCTAGGAATTACTTCTACATCTTCTAAGTAGATGTTGTCCACTTCCATCATTTCATTTTTAATATCCATTCTAGTCCAACTAAATGCAAATAGCACAAATGAAATAGAAATGTTATATTTAGGAGATGTTTTTGGCCAATTTACCTGCCCGCCGTACACAAGACTTTGGCAGGCTGGGATAGTATATTGCATACTTGGGTAAGATGTCAACTAGTTATTAATATTTTAAACAAGATCAAATTAATACCATTTTGGAAGTACTTTCTTATTTTTGCGATTCTAAATAAATAGAAGTAATAATTATATGGATTTTAATCACAACGAGGTAGAGCAAAAGTGGAAAAAATATTGGCAAAAGAAAGGGACATATAAAGTGTCCAATGATACGTCTTTGCCTAAATATTATGTACTAGATATGTTTCCTTATCCAAGTGGTGCTGGCTTGCATGTGGGGCATCCACTTGGTTATATTGCCTCTGATATTGTAGCGAGATCTAAGAAACAACAAGGGTTTAATGTATTACATCCGATGGGCTATGATGCATTTGGTTTGCCTGCAGAGCAGTATGCTATACAGACAGGTGTTCACCCAGAAAAATCTACCAATGAAAATATAAAGACATATAGAGCACAATTAGATAATTTAGGGTTTAATTATGATTGGGATAGGCAAGTAAAAACCTGTGAGCCAAATTATTATAAATGGACTCAATGGATAATGACTGAATTATTTAGTCATTATTATGATTTAGATTCTAATAAAGCTGAGCCAATTTCATCGTTAATTGAAAAGTTTAAAACAAGTGGAAGTACTGGAGTAAATGCTGCCAACAATCAAGAATCTACTTTCTCGGCTCAAGAGTGGAAAGAAATGTCTACATTAGAAAAAGATCAGACATTGATGAACTACAGATTGGCTTACAGAAAGACTGGGCATGTCAATTGGTGTGAAGCATTAGGTACCGTATTAGCAAATGATGAAGTCAAAGATGGACTATCAGAGCGAGGTGGACACCCTGTAGAGCGAAGAGCAATGATGCAATGGTCTCTAAGGATTACTGCTTACGCTGAGCGACTGTTAAATGATATGCAACCATTGGATTGGTCAGATGCTTTAAAATCAATGCAGTCTAATTGGATTGGTCGATCAGAAGGAGCACAATTATTTTTTAACGTTACCAATTCTTCTGAAAAAATAGAAGTTTTCACAACAAGACCAGATACTATATTTGGAGCGACTTTTATGGTTTTAGCTCCAGAGCATGAGCTTGTAGAGGTATTGACTACAGCAGATCAAAAAAGTGCAATTGATGCTTGTATTGGTGAGGTAAAAAATAAATCTGAAAGAGAAAGATTAGCAGAGGTTAAAGAAATGACTGGAGCATTTACAGGGTCTTATGCTATTAATCCATTTAATGGAGCTCATATTCCTATTTGGATAGGAGATTATGTGTTAAAAGATTATGGTACAGGAGCAATTATGGCCGTGCCTAGTGATGATGATCGAGATCGGACTTTTGCTAATAAGTACGGACTCGATATTGTAGATGTTGTGGATAAATCTAATTTTGCTGGAGCTGGAGCAAGTGATAAAGTAGGAGAAATGATTAATTCTGACTTCCTTAATGGAATGTCGGTAAAAGATGCTATTAAACTCATGTTTGACAAAATGGCTCAAAAGGGGATAGGTAATAAAATGATAAACTACAAACTAAGAGATGCCAATTTTAGTAGACAAAGAT
The DNA here is from genome assembly GCA_037968395.1 of Saprospiraceae bacterium. GTDB lineage: Bacteria > Bacteroidota > Bacteroidia > Chitinophagales > Saprospiraceae > JADKBO01. The sequence continues at coordinate 3,333 of JBBKVK010000046.1, forward strand.
ATTGGGGTGAGCCATTCCCAGTGTACTACGATACAGATGGTGTCAGTCATGCGTTGTCCTTAGATCAGTTACCATTAGAATTACCAAAATTAGATGATTTTAAACCGACTAAAGATGGTAAATCTCCATTGGCAAAAGCTACAGATTGGGTAAACCATAATGGTACAATAAGAGAAACCGATACAATGCCTGGTTTTGCAGGATCGAGTTGGTATTTTTTAAGATATATGGACGCTGGCAATCCTGAAGAATTTGCTTCGAAGTCTGCACTTGATTATTGGCAAGATGTCGATTTTTATATTGGTGGAGCGGAGCATGCTGTTGGGCACTTAATGTACAGTCGATTTTGGCATAAATTTTTATTCGATAAAGGTCTAGTGCCTACTAATGAACCATTTAAAAAATTGGTAAACCAAGGAATGATCCAAGGTGTAATCGAATCCATTTACTTAAGAAAAAATGAAGATGGTTCGAATACTTTTATGAGTGCTGATTTAGTTGATGAAGAAGCTGATGGATTAGTTAAGATGCCTGTGCATGTTGATTTTGTGAGCAATTATGGCTTGCCTAATAGTTATTTAGATAAGGATGGTCTTCAGCAATTTTTAGCTTGGAGATCAGATTATGAGGGTTCAACTTTTGAAACCAAGTTAGGTGCATTTACAATTGGTACATTCGCAATAGACGCTAAAGTTATCACAGTTTCTGAAGTAGGTAAAATGTCTAAGAGGTACTATAATGTAGTAAATCCTGATGATGTTGTAGCCAAATATGGTGCTGATTGCTTTAGAATGTATGAGATGTTTCTTGGTCCTATTGAGCAGTCTAAGCCTTGGGACACTAAAGGCATAGATGGTGTATCCAAGTTTTTAAGAAAGCTCTGGAACCTAGTACATGATGATGGACAATTGATCATTTCTGATGAAAAGGCATCACCTGAAGAATTAAAAGTACTGCACACAGCTATCAAGAAAATCAATGATGATATCGAAAAGCTGAGTTTGAACACCTCGATTAGTGCTTTTATGGTTTGTGTCAATGAGCTTAAAAAATTAGAGTGTAATAAAAGAGAAATCCTAACAGTTCTTACTTCCTTGATTGCTCCGTTTGCTCCTTTTATGTCTGAAGAATTATGGCATCAGTTGGGTGAAGAGGGTAGTGTGCATCATAGTAAGTTCCCTCAACACAATCCAGCATACTTGGTAGAAAGTCAATTTACTTATCCTATTTGCTTTAATGGTAAGAAACGAGATGAGATGTCTTTTGATGCTGATGCTAACCCTGAAGATATTGAGTCTGCTGTTAAGGCCAATAAAGATTTAGATAAATGGCTGGAAGGAAAGGCGATAAAAAAAGTGATAGTCGTACCCAAAAGGATGGTTAATATAGTAATTTAGTCAATATTCTCGCTTGATTTGCTTTCTGCATTTTACCACAACAAAGGTAAAATGAAGAGATTTGTGAGTCGATTCAGCGTTAATATGCCTCCATTCATCGAAAAATTCATTCATATATCTAATGAATAACTGATTTTTGATTTTCATATTTATTCATCGAAAAATAACTTTTAATGAAACAATCTTTTACAGTTCTATTCTTGCTATTTAATATTTTTACAATTAATGCTCAAAATACTACAATCAATGGCTCATTAGTCGATGAAACTGATCAGCCTGTAATGTTTGCAAATGTCGTATTATACAATGCTGTTGATAGCACTCTTAACAAAGTAGAAACTACAAATGAAAACGGAATTTTTCGTTTCAAAGGAGTACCAGCTTCAGATTACTTTATTAAAGTTAGTTATATAGGCTATAATGAACTTTTGTTAAATAGTATTTCTACAAAGAACACTTCTGATGTTGAGTTAGGTAGCAAGTCTTTAGAAGTGTCTAGTGTGCAATTAGAAACTGCTATTGTTACTGCACAGAGAGCATTAGTTGAAATAAAACCAGATAGAACAGTATTCAATGTGGAAGGCACAGTAAATAGTGCTGGAGATAATGGCCTTGGGTTAATGAGAAAAGCACCAGGAGTTTTGGTTGATAATAACAATAACGTATCAGTGTTAGGGAGATCAGGAGTTTTGTTTTATTTGAATGGTAAAAGATTACCACTTTCTGGAGATGATTTGAGTAACTATTTACAAAACATACCTGCAGAACAAATTGATAAAATTGATATTATAACAAATCCAGGAGCAAAATATGAGGCTGAAGGAAATGCAGGGATTATTGACATTATCCTAAAAAAAGATAAAAATCTTGGATACAATGGGACCATTAGTGCTACTGGAAGTATGGGACTTTATGCTAGAGGGAATGCAAGTGTAAGTAGTAATTATAGAAACAAAATCATGAATATATTCGGTAATGTGGGGTATAATGGTGGCGAAAACTATAATAAAATGGTATTTAAAAATGAACAAAATGGTTTGATACTAGACGAAAGGAATGAAAGTGTAAATCTCAATAAAAACGTAAATGTCAGAGTAGGAACTGACTTTTTCATTACTAAAAATTCAACAATAGGTTTCTTAATCAATAGTAATTTTGGCACAGGATCTATGTCATCTACAAATTCTAGTGACATATCTTCAAATTTAAGTACTACTGATAGTATTTTAATAGCATCTAATACTAATGAAAATGACAATTCTCAAAACACTTTTAACATAAATTACGCTTACAATCTAGGTGATAAAAGATTGAATATTGATGCAGATTATGGTATTTATAGAAATGCAACTTATTTTGTTCAACCAAATAGATATTATGACCCAACAGGTGAAAATTTACTAACAGAGGTCTTAACTGAATATGATACACCTACTGATATTGACATTTATACATTTAAAACAGACTATGAACTACCAGCACTTGGGGGCAAACTTGGTTTAGGAGGAAAATATTCTAAGGTGTCGACTAAAAACACCTTTCTTTTTTATGACATTACGAATGGTCAGAATGTACAAAATGATCAAAGATCTAATGACTTTAATTATGATGAAAATGTATATGCAGGCTACATAAATTATGCAAGGCAGCTTAGTCAAAAAGTAAATATGTCAGCAGGGCTTAGAGTTGAGCAAACAGATGCAACTGGTGATTTAAGAGCTTATGATCCATCTTTGGCAGAACCTCCAGTGGATCTAAATTATATCAATTTCTTTCCAACTGCAGGGATTACCTATATGCATGCACCAATGCACATGTGGGCAGTTAATTATGGAAGAAGGATCAATAGACCTGATTACAATGTATTAAACCCTTTTAGAATTCAATTAAGTGAGTTGTCTTTTAGTAAAGGTAATGCTAGACTAAACCCTGAAATCGTCAATAATTTTGAAGTAGGTTATACGTATAAATATATGTATAATTTTAAATTGGCATATAGCAAGACGACTGACCAAATTACAAGACTAATTGGTCCTGATGATAAAGACCCTAGAGCTGGTTATATCACTTGGGAGAACTTAGCTACACAAACTATTTATTCTGCTAATATTAGTGCTCCACTTACCATCAATAAGTGGTGGTCACTGTTTGTAAATCTAAGCTCAAATTATCAAGATAATCGGGCGGATTATGGAGATGAAGGGATGGTAGATGTGCAGGCTCTGAGTTATAATATATACCAGCAAAGCACATTTAGCTTGCCTAATAAATGGAAAGCTGAAATATCAGGATGGTATAATGGTCCGGGTATTTGGGGTGGAGTATTTAAGTATGACCCAAGTTATAGTTTAAATTTTGGATTACAGCGAAAATTTTTACAAGATAAAATGAATGTCAAATTAAATGTATCTGACATTACATATCAATCTGGGTGGAGTGGAGTCTCCAATTTTAATGGACTAAAGGGTACTGGAAGAGGCAATTGGGATAGCAGAAGAGCTACATTGTCCGTATCATATAACTTTGGTAATAACAATGTTAAATCAAGAAAGAGATCTACTGGACTAGAGGAAGAGTCTAAGAGGGTTGGAAATGGATAATCTTCCCATTGATTATTAATAAAAAAGAAGGGCTTTTCACTGATTATGAAAAGCCCTTCTTTTTTAGTTTATATTTGTACTATTTACTTAAGAGTGGCCGCAGCTTTATCTGGATTAAGTAAGTCATAGAATTGATCTAATTTTGGCATAATAATTATTCTTGTTCTTCTATTAGTTGATCTTCCTTCAACTGTTGAGTTGCTTGCAAGAGCATTATATTCTCCTCTACCAGCTGCTATCAATCTATTTGGATCAATATTAAAATCCTTTTGCAATTTTCTAACCACAGCAGTAGACCTTTTAACACTTAAGTCCCAATTGTCTGCTATACAAGTGCTATTGATTGGTTGATTATCTGTGTAACCTTCTACCATTACTTCGAAGTCTGGTCTAGATTGCAATATAGATGCAATTTTACCTAAGACTTCATTAGCTCTTGAAGTTAAGACAGCACTTCCACTATTGTAAAGCATTTTATCACTTAAATTGATAAACACAACCGTTTTATCTACTTTTACTTCTACATCTTCATCAGCCAACCCTTGCTTAAGTACCCCTTTTAGATTTACAGCTAAAGCTAAATTAATCGAGTCAGCTTTAGTTCTTGCTGCCTGGATGTACCTTATATATTTATCCTTTGATTCTAGTTGACTCAAAGTTTCCTTTATATTGTCATTTGCTGATTTAGACAATACTGTCAAATCACCAACAACATCCACTTGCTGATCTCGTTGAGACTTTAAATCAGCTATTTGTGCTTTAAGATCATTGATTTGCTCTTCTTTATATTGCTTGGAAATTTTAGTATCAGATTGGATTCTTTCCTTTTCTGCTTCACATGCATTATATCGCTTAAGATAATCAGCACTTTTTGCATCACATTCTGCTAATAATGATTGTGACGATTTAAGTTGATCTTGCAAACCTGCAAACTTCTTTTTACTTACACATGATGGTAATAGCCCCATCATTACTAATGTCAATGTATACACTATAATTTTACGATTCATTATTTTTATTTTAATGTTAATAAATTTACTTTTTCCTTTTTGGTCTAACGCATTATTCCAGAAGTAATTACTTGGTACCCAATTTTACTACATATTTAACACAATGCACTATTATGGAATACATTACTAATATATAGCAAAATATATGCCAAATAATTATAATATGTTTGTAAGTGAATTGGTTATCAAGCATATAATATATAAACGAAAATGGGGGTATAAAACCCCCAAAATCAAACCCTCTACTACTAAAAGGCTAAGTCTGTTGACGTTAGGTCTTAGTTCTTGATCTCCGTTCGAAATGTATTAATTAAATAAATCTTAACCATAACTCTTAGACTCATTAAGTCTTTGATTTGCTGCTTAGAGGTATTATTTATTTTTCATATATAAATTCAAACTTAATGCTTTATCATCAGGATTCTATTTCATGGTGATGTTTTCGCTATTGTAATGTATTAAATAAATAGAAAATTAGATATCCTTTGATATAAAGGTTTTAAGGCCTACATTTGTGCTGCATTCGCAATATACAATAATATGCCCGAGTGCTGAAACTGGTAGACAGGCATGGTTGAGGGCCATGTGTCCTTTAGGATGTGAGGGTTCGAGTCCCTCTTCGGGCACCAATAAAAAAGAAATAGGTAAAGGGACCAGAAGTCTATCCCGTTTTCGCAGGATAAGAACAATGGGAAGCCTGCCTGCCGGACAGGCAAGTCCCTCTTCGGGCACATTCATTATTTAAATATATCTTATTAAAAACCATTTTAGGAAACAAATATATTTTTATCTAATATAATGAAACTTTCTAAAACATTATTCGTTATTACATATGTCAGTCAGATATTATTCTTATATGTATTTGATGACTTAATGATAAGAACCAAAATTACACACTTAGCTAGCTAAGTAAAGAAGTAGTTTTCTTATTTTGAGACCTTAGTCGAAAGAGCCAGAGTTTGAAAGAAAACTCCGGCTCTTCGCATTTTATAGGATTACTATTTCAATTTCTCTCTATCAAATTGGGTAAATATTTGTAATATTGTTTTTAAAATAATAATATTATGAAGTTATTTATCTTTGTTTTGTCATCACTGCTTATCAATAATAATGTTTTTTGTCAATCGAATATAAAAACATTAAAAGCAGAATCAACTAGTATATTTAAAGGCAATTATGACCCTACCAATTATGTCTCAAGTAATGTCATTGATATGCCTAGGGTAATAGCCCGTGGAATTAATGAACATGTAAGCCCTGATTCTCTTAAGTCATATCTTGTTGAATTACAAAAATTTGAAACGAGGAATACTGGTTCAGACACCATTTCTAATACACGAGGAATCGGTGCTGCTAGAAGGTGGATTTATGCAAAATTTGAAGAATTTAATAAAAGAAACGAAAATAGGCTAGTTGTAGATTATTTACAATTTGATCAAGTAGTCTGTGGCATGACTCAGCATAAAAATGTTTTTGCAGTATTGCCTGGTAGACTGCCTGATGCTGGAATTATCATTGTGGAAGCTCATATGGATAGTAGGTGTGAAGATGTTTGTGATGTTGATTGTTTGGCAGAAGGAATGGAAGACAATGGCAGTGGCACAGCATTGGTCTTGGAATTGGCAAGAACAGTGAGTAAATATACTTTTGACAGAACCATAGTTTTTATTGCTGTTACGGGAGAAGAACAAGGTCTACTAGGCGCAAATGCAATGGCAAGGTATATGAAACAACAAGGAGCTGATATTAAGGCTGTGCTCAACAATGATGTGATTGGCGGTATTTACTGTGGAGAGACTTCATCACCACCTAGTTGTCCCGGTCTAGATAATGTAGATAGTACTCAGGTTAGAATATTTTCTTTTGGAGGCACTAACTCTACGCATAAAGCTCTTGCTAGATATTGTCAAATGCAATATAATGAAGAATTAAGAGATATAGTAAAAGTACCCATGACTATCACCGTGATGTCAGCAGAAGATAGACTAGGAAGAGGAGGTGATCATATACCGTTTAGAGAACAAGGCTTTACAGCCATAAGATTTACCTCTGCAAATGAACATGGCGATGCTGGCATTGATGCTGATTATCATGATCGGCAGCATACTACAAGAGATATACTTGGAACTGATACGGATGGAGATAATATAATTGATAGTTTTTTTGTGGATTTTAATTATTTGGCTCGTAATACTGTAATTAATGGTCTTACTGCTGCAATGGTATCTGCAAGTCCAAATCCACCTACAATTGAAGCAGTCCAATCAGGATTTACTATAGATGTTGATATAACTGACCCTAATGATTATTTAAAGTATAAAGTTGGAGTAAGGACTTATAGTGCTTCATTTGATACGGTATATCTTGTTGAAGGCACTAAAAACTTTAGTTTCGAATTAGATGGACAAAAAGACTTTCTATTTGTTAGTGCAACTGCGGTTGATGAAAATGAATTAGAATCTTGTTTTTCGAATGAAGAGCGGTTGTTACTGTCAGCGACTTCTGATGTTGAGAGAAGCAATAAAAGTATTATCCTTTTTCAAAACAGGCCAAATCCTTTTGATGAAGCTACGATTATTTCTTGGGAAGTTACTACCCCAGTAAATTATAGGTCAGCTTTATTACTAGTTACTGACTTACAAGGCAAGCAGATTAAGAATGAAGAAATTGAATTGAATATTGGTATCAATGAATATGTGTTTACATATGGATACATGTTTGAAGGAGTATATAATTATAGTATAATAGTAGATGGTGTCGTGATTGATACTAAATCTATGATTTTTGCATATTAACTAAAAGGACTATTATCCGTTATTTTTTAAGATCATTTAATTAATTTTTAAAGTTAAAATAGCATTATGAAATACATTTTACTATTTATTGTATTGAGCTTATTTGCATGCACTCCTAAGAGTCTTCCTACTGTCATTAGCATTACAGATGAAAAAGTAGAAGTAAAGTTATCATATATGAGTACTAAAAGCGATTTAGAAGAGATAGTAACTCAACTAAAAGATAAAGAACAAATTAACCTAGACTATTCAAAAAGTACATTTTTTGAAAATGGTAAACTAAGAGATGTGGCATTGATTGTGACGCTACCAAGTGGAAAAATTGGAAAAGCTTCCGCAATGTTAGCACATATAGAAAATCAATATTTTGGATTTTTTCTTGATAAAAGTACTGACGGCGAAGAAAGGTTTAAAATTGGAATTTTATCTTCTAACTAGTTTTTGGCTTTTACTTTATCTAAATAGGGTTGAATGACAGACTTGTATTCCTTATCTGTTTTATACTTTAGCATTAATGTATAATAAGTTGTAGTTGATATATTATTAACCTCACAAAGATTTCTAATCGTAGATTCTCTTAATTCGATCACTCTATGGTGTTCGTTTCTAATTGCATCAAAAAGGATTTGCTCATCAGGAGTTAATTGTAATAAGTTTTGAGAATTACTGAGTTCAAGAAGTTCTTTATACCTTTCTTGACTAATTCCTGTTTCTTTAAGGACTTTATTGTGATCTGGTTTGAATTGATCGCTATTTTCAGCTATCAGATTATACACCATGCTAAACGATTCTAATTGATTTACAGTGTATTCTGTCTGAGCATTAATGTTATTAAAAGCAAAAAATACGATGCAGATTAATGCTGATTTAAATAGGTTGGTCATAAGTATATAGTTATCATGCAAATATATATTCATTTATTTAATAACTTAACTATTTCTCCAAAAAATTGATGAAACTGTAAATATAGTAAGTCAAAGAGAGGAAGTTTTTTGTCAGATATTAAAATTAAATACTAAAAATTTTAAACTAACAGGATATTTCACGAATTTTGCCAGTTATGAGAGAAGTAGGATTTTCGTATTTAGATGAGTTGAATGATATTCAACGAGAAGCAGTGGTTGCAACTATGGGCCCAGTAATGGTAATTGCAGGGCCAGGTTCTGGTAAGACACGTGTATTAACTTACCGAATTGCCCACATGATCAATACAGGAGTTAATCCTGGACAGATACTTGCTTTGACCTTTACTAATAAGGCAGCAAAGGAGATGAAGGAAAGGATAGAAAGAGTCGCTGGACATACCGCTAATAGAGTATGGGCAGGTACTTTTCACTCTTTGTTTGCTAGGATTTTACGTAGAGAAGCACATAGAATTGGATTTCCTAATGACTTTACGATATATGATACAGATGATACTAAAAATCTAATAAAAGAGATCATTCGAAATATGAATCTTGATCCTAAAATATATAATACGGGACAAGTAAAATCAAGAATATCAGCAGCTAAAAGTAACCTAATCACTCCTAAAGCTTATTCTGTAAACGAGGATTTAATGGCTTTGGACAGGATGAACAGACGTCCTGAAATCCATATAATTTACGAAAAATACATGTCCAGATGTATGAGGGCTGGAGCTATGGACTTTGATGACCTACTTTTACAAATGTTTAAGCTATTATATCAAAACCCAGATGGAGTAAGGGATAAATACCAGAGACAGTTTAAATACATCATGGTGGATGAGTTTCAGGATACCAATTTCTTACAATACGAGATTGTAAAACTTTTGACAGTATATGAAGGCAGTCCAAGAAACATCTGTATTGTTGGAGATGATGCACAAAGTATTTATTCTTTTAGAGGTGCAACTATTGAAAATATTCTCCAGTTTCAAAATGATTTTCCAGAAGTACAAACCTATAAATTAGAACAAAATTATAGGTCTACAAGCTTTATAGTAAGTGCTGCTAATGAAGTAATAAATAATAATAGCAGGCAGATTCAAAAGAAAATATGGACAGATAAAGGCGTCGGGAATAAAATAAAATTGATCAAGGCAATGACTGACTCTGAAGAAGGTAAGAGGGTTGCTGATACAATTATAGAACAAAAAAACAGACATAACTTAAAGAACAGTGAAATAGCTATTCTTTATAGGACTAATGGCCAATCAAGAATATTTGAAGAGTCTTTGAGAAGATATAATATTCCTTACAGAGTGTATGGTGGTCTTTCATTTTATCAAAGGAAAGAAGTAAAAGACCTTGTAGCTTATATACGCCTTACTGTAAATGATAAAGATGATGAGGCTCTTAAGAGAGTCATTAACTATCCAAAAAGAGGAATTGGCAAAGCATCACTAGAGCAAATATCTCAATTAGCAAATGATAATGAGATGAGCATGTGGGATGTACTTACGAGAATTGATTTTAATAATAGATCTCGTAAATCTCTTGGTGAATTTGTGGAAGCAATTAAGTCTTTTAAAGAAAAAGCTTTAACAGCCAATGCCTATGATACGGCATCGTATATTGCTAAAAATTCTGGTGTTTTGGATTTGTTAAAGGCTGATACTAGTATAGAAGGACAAGGTAGAATCGAAAATATCAACTCCCTCATGGATGGTATTAAAGAATTTGTAGAAGATGATGAATTAGGTCCAGACGAAGAGGTTGAAAGTGATAAGTCATTAAGTACTTTCCTACAAACTATCTCATTAATGACTGATCAGGATAAAGAAGAAGGAGAAGAAATCGATAGAGTAACTTTAATGTCAGTTCACTCAGCAAAAGGACTAGAGTATAAATCTGTTTTTGTGGTGGGTATCGAAGAAAACTTATTTCCATCATTTATGTCTTTATCATCACCTGATCAGATTGATGAAGAGCGTAGATTGTTTTATGTGGCCATCACTAGAGCTGAAGAGTTCCTTACGCTTTCACTGGCAAATAGCAGGTATCAATATGGTAGTATGAAGTTTAATGATCCAAGTCGATTTTTAGATGAAATTGGTGAAGATAATATGGATGCCTTGTACAATATTTCTAAGCCCGAACCTACTTTTGGAGGATTTGGTGAACCCAAAATACTTAGTGGTAATTTTAAACCTAAAGGGTTAAATGTATCAAGTCCAAAGATAAATTTAGCAAATTTTAAAGCTGACCCATATGACCAGATCAGAGTTGGAAATGAAGTGATTCATCAAAAATTTGGAAATGGTAAAGTTATATCAATTGATGAAAGAGATGTAGCAACTATTGTTTTTGAAGATTTATATGAAAATCAAGAAAAAAGAATCATGCTTAAATACGCTAAGCTGCAAATTGTGACTTAATTAGAGAAATTTTACTTTTATTATTTGTCTAATATCATCGATAATAATTTATATAGTATTATGTATTATAAATCAGTTATTTGGCTATTAAATGCGAGTATAAATTGATTTTTTTATCTACATATAATGGCTTTGTTTAGCTGATATTTATATATAATGTAATTATATAATATATTGATTGTCACAGCGTTGGGATGCTTTGTTATGTAAATTAGTTGAAAAATTTATTGGTCCGAAAGCCCAAAAGTCGAAGGTAAGTTGTTAACTTTATCTCTCGAAATTAGAGATCTTATTTTATTGTATAACATTCCCCTAAAAAGGAATATATGGCTAATCCCCTTCTAGCCATTGTTAAATTAGCTTTTGAATTGTCTTCAAGGGTTGTTTTAATTGTAATATATGGTAAACCTCTGTTTCATTAACATCTTAAAAACAACCAATGAGAATATCTACAAAATTACTTTTTTGTATACTTCTAATTTCGAATCTTGTGCAAGGGCAAGTTTGTAATTACGAAAAGTCAACTGTTTTTTTCGATTTAAATGCTTGTAAGTCATTTGCAGGGCTTCCATCACCAACGGATTATTCTGAGTTTACGGCATCAATCATTTCAAATCCATCAAGTTCAATCCTTTCCGTAGAAGGGGGTCATCTTTATCGGAAGAACCCTTCAGAAAACCCACATTCATGTTCAATGGGACTAGATTCAACAATAACTATGTGTGTTGGGTCTTTAGATACTTGTGAGTTTTTGGCAGATAATGATAAGGCAATACGTTTTAGTATCAAAGTCCAACCAGGTACTGACGGAAAAGGTCGATTGTCTACTTTAAGTTTTTACGAAGCTGCTAAAGAAACATTTACCTTCATTAATGGAGCTACTGGAGACAATAATTACCCAACCTTATATGGTATAAGAATTTTAAAAGGGAATACCGAAATTTATCGGCAAGATTCAATTCCTACAGCACGAGATTTTGCATTTCAATATTTTGATTTTTCAGATAACCCTGATTTTATAGTATCTAGTACATCAATTTTTCATTTTGAACTTTTACCATATTGTTTAGTTGGAAACGGTGGATATGTAGATGCTTGGGATGTAGAAAATATCTTAATTAGCTCACATGATAGAGATAATGTGAAGGGTGGCAGTCTTACCTTTGAAAATGGGAGCTTGAGCAAAGAGATTTGTGTTGGTCCTGGGGTCACTAATCAGATTAATTCAATTTTAATAGATGCTATAGGAATTTCATCTAATTATATAATAACCGATTTAGATTCAATTATTGTTGATTCAAGTTTAAGCTTACCTTTTGGTTTTCAATATAGTGGCTCATTCGATTTTCTTATTTGGCATATAAGCTATGATAGCACATTGTTTGATAATAATGTTGGGAGTCATATTTTTGACATTCTAGGTTGCTATGATCTATCTAATCCGATTTTATTAATTAGAAATTCCATTCCATTATTGGCTCTTCCTAATGATTACGCTACTTGTGGAGCAAACAATGGTGAGGCTTATGTTACGGTCACTGGAGGGCTTCCTCCATATATTTACAAATGGTCAAATGGATCGACTAACGATACAATAGATGGTTTATCAACAGGAATATATACCGTCACGGTAACCGATCAAAAAGGATGTTCTAATTCTGGAAGTGTTAGTATCACTGTCAATCCTTATCCAACAGCATCAATTGAAGGAAGTAACATTATTTGCAGCGGTATATCTACTACGCTTACTGCAAATGGAGGGAGTACTTACATTTGGAGCGGGGGAGAAAATACAAAAAGTATAACAGTGACTCCTTTAGCTACTTCAGAATTCAATGTAACTGTAACCGATGATAATGGTTGCACTGCGACAGCATCAATAACAGTAACAGTAAATGAAAACCCAATAGTGACAATCACAGGCGATACAGAAATATGTGAAGGAAGTTCAACAACACTTACAGCAAACGGAGGTGGCACATATTTGTGGAGCAATGGATCAACCACATCTTCAATTACAGTTAGCCCTATCACTACGACAGATTACTCGGTTACTGTTACAAGTGCACAAGGATGTATTGGCACAAATAGCGTAACGGTGACAGTCAATCAAGGCAGTACACCAACTATCACAGGAGATAATGAGATCTGTGCAGG
>JBBKVK010000047.1:0-9985 GCA_037968395.1 Saprospiraceae bacterium
CTATAATAATTATATCAATATTTTAATCTCCAATGCTGTATTCCAAATCTTCTTCATCTATTGATCCTGCCATTGGTGATTCAGGTGTCATATTTTCTTTTACAAAATTACACCACTTACATTTTGAGTCATTACATCCAGGAAAAAAGTCGTAATTTTTAATACCATTATACGTGTCTTTTAGTTGTTGGCCAACGGTAAGCATGTCAAAGTCCTCTCCAGAAAACTTCTTAATCATAATCTTATCATCTTTTGGCTGAACAAAATCCATAATTGCTTCTTTGAGATGCCAATTACTTCTTTTGTCATTCTGGATTAACATATTGTAAAACACTACTTGTCTCCAGTAATCGCCACCTTCTGGATTTTTATCTTTTGTTGGATCTGATTTTGCTAATTTTGAATAATCAAACCTTCCTGTCTTATAATCTGTGATGTCAATATGTTTGTCATGTATATCAATTCTGTCAATAATACCAGAAATAGGTATGCCCTCAAATTCTGTTTTTATGACATACTCTGTCTTTATGTCTCTTGGTATTGTCCATAAAGATTTACGTTCTTCATAATACTTAGTAAGGGTCTTATCACCATTGTAAAGAGAAGCTTCATATTCATCTTTGGTAAAATGGGATTTAAATTTATCCATCCCTTTTTTAAATAACTTTAATAGAATAGATAATTCAGGAAGATTACGTTGAGGATCTCTGTTTAGCACTTCTATAAATTTTTCTAATGCATAATGAATCGCATTACCATAACCCATATTATCAGTCCTTGCCATAGGAACACGAAGGATGTTTTCAAAATAGAAAGTAGTCTTACATTTGAGGTATTTTGAAATGCTAGTAGCACTCATATATAATGAATCGATGATTCTATCAATATAATCTTTATCTATAAGCTGTGCCTCGCCTTGATCATATCTCATTAAAGTAGCGATATAATCGTCAACTAAGTCTTGGTCTAATATTACAGTGTTAATATCATTTGAATATCCCATTTCCATAAAAAATCTAGATTGAGATTGTTCTTTTTCTGTACTTCCTATTTTGGAATAGCTAATATATGCATGATTTTTAGCTCTAGTTAAGGCAACATAGAATAGCCTCCTATCATCTTCTTCATCACTATTTCCACTTGCATTAACCAAGGTTGGTGGCAATTTATAACTAAACCGTGTGGTAGAATTGTTTTCTTGCATCCATTGTTCTTCACTTACATTGATGATAAATACATGTTTAAATTCAAGTCCTTTAGACGAGTGGGCAGTCATAAAATTTACACCTTCTAGTGATGAAACTACATGGCTTATTGGAATTGCCAATCTATGTGACTTCATTTTAGTTATGGTACTCATAATGTCATCAATGGTAGCTTCTGGGTCAGTTGAAGTTTCTTCCTTAACAAAGTTAAAGAAGGTATTAATCACTTGTAAACGCCATGTCTTATCAGAGGCAGATAATACAGATGACAGGAGGCCACTTTGTGTTAATACCATCTCAAATAATACTTGAATAGTTACATTTTTCTGTTGCTTTATCCAATTTTCAATAATGTTACTAACCACAATGAATTGGTCTTGATTTTTTATTCCAGCTTTGGCTAATTCTTGAGTATCTGAGATGATATTTCTCCAATTTTTATCATCTTCTGTTTCGTCAGTTCTTCTTGATGCATAAACTGATAATTTAGCTATATCATTAGCTTTTAAATCGAAAAAATCGTAATGAAGAATTTCGAATAGAGCTGTTTCCTCATTAAAAGGACTATTAAACTCTTTATAAATAAACTCTAAAATTGTGGTAATTCTCTTTGCATCACTGAGTAACAGTACATCTACTTTTTTCTTAACATTGATTGGAATATCGTTGTACGTTAAATATTTAACTAGGTCAGCTACTTCTTTGTGTTTTCGATATATGATACCAATGTCTTTGTATGCTACAACATTATCATGTAAATCTTTAATTCTATTAATGATACCAACATCTTGTGCTTGGATAGAATCGTAACATAATATTTCTGGAGGTGATCCTATTCCAAATTCTTCTGTTCTACTTTCTTCTAATTCTTTTTTTAAATGTAAATATTTGTAAGCTAGTCTTTCTTTATTGTTTGAAATCAGGTGCATAGCACTATCTAATATGGGCTGTGCTGATCTATAGTTTTTGTCTAGGACAATTTCTGTAGGCTTAAATCTATCCTTAAACTCTACAATATTATTCATATTGGCTCCCTGAAATCTATATATGGCCTGATCGTCATCTCCTACCACAAATAAATTTGGGGTATCATCGTAACTTGACAATAAGAACAGCAAATCATTCTGCGTCCCATTTGTATCTTGATATTCATCAGCAAGTATAAACTGATACCTCTCTTGGTAGTAAGCTAAAAGACTTTCATCTTGCTTTAAAGCTTTAATTACATAAAGTATTGAGTCATAATAGTCAATTCTATCCCTTTTTTTAAGCAAATCCTCATAAACACTTATTAAAGGAGCAGCATGGCTTAGATTGGTATATCTATCCATTTCTTTCTTAATTGCATTTAGATTAGCGTCACCAGCTTCAGCTCCTTTATACTTTCGTTTATATTGAAAGTCAGGATTGTCCGGTAATTGCTGTTCATGTGTGCTAATGGCAGATAGAATATTTTCAGAGTTCCACCCTTCTTGTTTCATTGTATCAAAAAGGCTTTTGAGCTTAGGTATGTCGTAATATATCTCGCCTTTTAGTCTTTTTAATTCATGCTCTAGAGGTAAAGAGTCAATCAGCTCAGTCATGATGTCCACCATTTCTAGATCGGAGGCATTTTGAAGCTCTCTGTATTCTGAAAACTTATCTGGATTTTCTCTTATTATTTGATTACAAAATGAATGGTAAGTATGTACTCCTACATGATAAGCATCTGGACCCATAAAAGACAAAAGCCTAGATTTCATTGCTTTAGCTCCAGCATCTGTAAATGTAAGACAAAGTATATTTTGTGCAGCCAAATCTGTTTTGGCTATAATATTGCAAACCCTCACTGCAAGAAGTTGAGTTTTGCCGGTACCTGGTCCTGCAATCGCCATTACAGGACCATATATTTGGTCTACTGCTAATCTTTGATCATCATTTAGCTTGTGGTAAGCCTTTTGAAAAGTGTCGAGATTTAAATTTTTCATTGAGTTTCTATTTTGGATATCATATTTTCAATTAGCCCCCGCTTACTGGTGGGATGAGAGCAACTACCATTCCTTCTTCTAAAACAGTATTGTCAGAAGCATATTCTTCATTACATGCTATAGCTAGAGATGATAACTTGCTAAGTTTAGGATAATTATTATTCAATACAATTCGTAGTTCTTCAATGGTTGAAATATTGCTAATAGTATACTCCTGTTCTCTTACTCCAACTATATCTCTTGTAATGCCAAAAGCTAAGAGTTTAATTTTCATAATAATATTTTATCATATTCAAAGATAGTTTAAAAACTAAGCAAGGAAATCAATATTTCTCTTTAATCCTTTAAATTTTGTACGTTTTACTGCAGAGCCATTAAAGAGTTTATCAAACGCTAATTCATCCAACGCCTTCCATTGTTCCTTATCCATAGAGGCTAATTCTTGGCTGGGATTAAAACTTGGTTCGGTGTGTGGGGTTGAAAATTTGTTCCATGGGCAAACTTGTTGGCATATATCACATCCATATATCCAATCAGACATTTTTCCTTCAAACTCTTTTGGAATTTCGTCCTTTAGCTCAATGGTAAGGTATGATATACACTTACTGCCATCCATTATATACCCGTCAGGTGATATTGCATCTGTAGGACAAGCATCAATGCATCTTCGGCATGTTCCACAATGATCGGATATGGGGTTGTCATGAATAAAATCTACATCACAAATGATCTCTGCTAGAAAAAAATATGAACCTTTCTTTGGATTAATTAATAAGGTGTTTTTACCTATCCAACCTAGCCCTGATCGTCTGGCCCAATCTCTTTCTAATACTGGAGCACTATCTACAAAATATCTTCCTTGAATGTCCCCAATGTTTGTTTCCATCCATTTGTATAAATCTTTAAGTTTTTTCTTTACCACTTTGTGATAATCTCTACCTTGAGCATACATTGATATTTTCAACTCATTGTCTTCAGGGGTGTCAGGCGTAAAATAATTAAACATTAAGGAGATTACTGACTTGGCTCCTGGCACCAATTCTGTTGGGTCTACTCTTTTATCAAAATGGTTTTCTAAGTAAACCATTTCCCCATGATTACCATTATTAAGCCATTGCTCTAATCTAAATGCTTCCTGGTCCATGAATTCCGCTTTGGCAAAAGTAATTCCTGAAAATCCAAGGCGACGTGCCTCATCTTTTAGTAACTTCTTAAGTTTATCTGGACTCATGTATACAGTAATTATTTAATCCAAAGTATGCAATAAACAATTTAGTACGGTATTAAACACCAACAAAACATATGGTACACTAAGTTTTCTTGGTGTTTCAACTCACTTAATAAAGCCTTAATGCATGTTTCGGATTAAGTCAAATGAAAAGGATCAAATGCAAAAGAGGTAAGTATAAACCTATACTCACCTCTTTTAATGTTTTATTATTAAGTTTCTATTTAGATAGAAGTCTTATTAAGTCTCATTGTTTTAATTAGTTTTCCTTTACTGTCAAACATTCTAACTAAGTACATTCCTTTATAAAGGTCAGATACATCATAAGATGTATTTGGTGAGTGCTTCTTAGTCCATACTTCTTTTCCTAAAATGTTAATCATACTTAGAGAAGCAATGTTACCATCGTTTTTTATTTTAAAGAAATTTTGTGCAGGGTTTGGATACAAGGTAATTGAGTTAGAGAAATCACTATCATTTGTCGAAGAAACTAAATCAGAGTTTGCAACAAACATAGCTGCAACTTCGGTTGTACCAACTTGGTTTTGATAATCACTATCACTAAAAAATTCCATATGTATTTTACCAGAACCTTTCACACCTTTAGGGTCAATTTTTAATGACCAAATACTTGAGGATGTCATGCCTTCCATATTATTTGGCTTGTTTGGTGGATTAGCATCAGCATTAAAGCCATAACAAAGATTTCCATCACAAACCTGAGTCTGCCATTCACTAGGCCAGTCAGATGATTTTACAAGTCTCCAGTATACAGCTAAAGTTGCTGTTTCTGTATTTGCTACAGTCATAGGAAATGCTGCCTTATCTGTTTCTGCAATTGTTTTTTCATAAGTATTGGGAGTAGCAGTAATCTGTGCTTCTATACTTAAGATAAATAGAAATGTAAATATAAGTGTAAATGCTTGTTTCATAAGCTTGACTTTTTGTAGTTATTTGTTCCTTACTTAAAGAATAAGACAAATATAAGCAAGAATCCTTATATTATTGAAATATTTCTGTTAATTTTTACTTAAAAGTGTAATAAAAAAGACCAATAGTAAGTTATGTACGGCTAAACTCAACCCAAGCTTAGTATTTTTATCTCTACTCTCTGATTTTTGTACCTACCCTCAGCTGTTCTGTCTGATGCGATTCTTCTTCTTTTGCCATATCCTTTGTATGTTATTTTAGAGCTACTAATACCTTTATTAATAAGATATTCATAAACTGCTTTTGCTCTTTCGGAAGATAACTTATCACAGTATTCGTGGCTTGGTTGGCCATTGGTATGACCACCCAATTCAATAACTATCTTAGGGTTATCATTTAAGAAGTCATATACCTCATCTAACACTTCATATGAATCGGAATTAATAGAATTAGCGTCTGCTTTAAAATATAGATTTTTAATTTCAACAGTTGATCCTTGCTTTAATTTTTTAAGGTCTAATTCGGTTAATAATTTTTTCTTTTTAGGTGGTGTTGGGGTTATACTACTCTGTTGAGCAGTTGGTTTTGGAATCCTACCTGCTTTGTGGGGTGGTAAACTAGTATTTTTAGGTTTGGTAGGAGTCAATGCAGCTACCTCTTCTTCTTTACATGGTTTTTCTACTATATTGCTTAAATTATCTAACAATAAATGTCCACAATAGGGTAAAAAAATAGGAGTCTTATAGTAAACCTGAATAGATATAAAACTATGAGAGAACTTTGAGTTAATCTTAAACTCATATGTCCTCCAATCTGCATGGTTTATAGGGGTACTTTCTGCCAACAACTCTTTTTCATTACATAATCCCGAGCCACCATATACTCTTAAAACTGCTGGAGTTGTAAAGTTAATAGGAAGCGGTTCTCTTTTTTTTGTTATAGTATCATAATAGTCTCTTACTCTTGAATGACTATAATATTGAGGGGATTGTGCTAAATCTATATTAAAAGTATAACAATTGCCTGCAACAATTGGACTATTTAATCTTTGTGATAATCCTTCATAAGAATCATTGTCTCTTACTACCAACCCAAGATAAGTATTGCCATCGGAAGGTGCAAGCCTTACTTGCCAAAAATCACCAGGATGTATATCTGGTGGAGACTCGCCTCTAAAATTTATACTGCCACAATCAAACCACCCCATTATTGACCTGTTCTGATCTGTTCCTCTTCGAGGAACATCCTCAAAGGAAGGATTATCAATGACAATAACCTGCTGTGATTGAACACCAATCCAACAAGTAATAAGTATAAATGATAGAAAAAACCTATAATACATTAAGAACCTTTTATACTCTAAATGAAAAAACAAGGCTTAAGTAACCCAAATTCACTCATTTTAATAGAATTTTAACCTGAATTAACTAAAATTGTTCTCATAAAAGAAGAAAACTAGCTAATTTACCACAAAGTTATACTGTTTGTACTAATTTCCAAAGTTTCAAGGCAGGATACTCTGCATTTAATAAAAGGTATTTGCCTTCTGAGGGATAATTTATTATCTTAACTGACCTACAGTGTAAATATATACCACCTTCTTTGTTACTCCTTCTGGATCCATACTTAACATCTCCTTTGATCGGATGACCGATATGAGCCAATTGGCATCTTATCTGATGAAACCTTCCAGTCTCTGTTTGTACGGTAAGAATGGTATAATTATCTAGAACTTTAGTTGTAGAATAATGTAAGATTGATCTTTTTCCTTCGGATTTATTGACAAAAGATTTTAATCCCTTTTTATAGACTTTGTTTTCAAGAGTAGCTGTTTGGTTTGTAGGGTGTCCCTCAACGATTACAAAGTAAGTTTTATTTACATGTTGTTTTTTTAGTTTTCTAGTAAATTTACTTGCCATAGGTCTATTTTTGGCTACTAATACAAGCCCGCTTACCACTTGATCTATTCTATTAATGATATAATACTCTGCTAAGTAGGAGCTAAGTAGCGATTCAATTGATGTTATGGTTTTGTCAGCAGTTTGTACAGGAATACCTATTGGCTTATTAAAAACGACCAAATCTTCATCTTCAAATACTATCAATTCTTTAAGATTATTCATACGGCAAAGGTAACCAATCTTCTGAAAACTGCAATCCTAAATTTGAATGAGAGTTTTGTAAGCTTAGTGAATTGTGAAGAGACATTTTCAAGAAATTAAATCGTTTATATAACAAAGAAAAGAGGCCCTATAAAATAGAGCCTCTTTTGTATCAATGTAGAAATAAGAATATTTATATTAATTTATTCTAGAAAGCTTGCCTGTATGGATGTCACCATTCAGTGTTACTTGATAAAATATCATTGACTCAGGAATATCATTTAATGATATCTGAAACTGAGAAGTTCCTGGTTCCACTTCTTTAATTTTGTAGATTAACTCCTTTCCTGTAACGCCAAATATTTTTATTTGAGCTGTCCCTTTATTTTGAGACATAATTGTCAAATTAACCACAGAGCTAAATGGATTAGGATATGCTGTTACTTCGCTTATATATTTGCCATTTAATAAGTTCTCCGCTGATCTTAATTCGCTCTTATTTTTGTTATTAAGATTGCCTTTTTCCTCAATTATATCTCCTCTCTGGACCGCTTTGAAAATTAAATCTGTAATCGATTCTTTAATACTGTCTATTTGGTACCAATCGTTTCTTTCAGTTAATGCAAGTTCTGGATTAACTCTGATTTTTTCATTTTCTAAATAAAGAACCCAATCATTGTCACCAAAACTAGTAATGTCTCCTTTTATATAATCAATTAATAAAGAGAGGTCCAAAAGATTAACTATTCCATCATCATTTATATCTGCTGCTAAGTATTCCTTAGCCGATTTAAACATTCTAGTTCCTATGATAAATTCTGTTAATGCATCTAGATCTTTTTTATCTATTCCTTCAAGATTTTGATCATACGACCCACATTTAAGCATAAAGGATTTATCTAATTTGACCATATCTTCGAAGCTAAATAAACCATCTGTATCACTCATGGAATAGTATTCTTCATTTTGAGTCGTAACAGTATCAATAGTCTCAACAATTACAGTGTCTCTTTCAAAAAAGTACAAGACTACTCCAGAATAATTGATAAAACTATCTTTTGTCATTACAACAGTTGTATCAAAAGTGCTAACATATTTGGTTTCTGACTCCATGTTAATTAATGTCATTTCTACTTTTTCAAGAGGCTTGTCATTAAAATAATTTACTCTACCAGAGATGTATAATGATGAAATAGTGGTAGTGTCTTGAGGGACGACAACTTTCCTTACACAAGGAGTGATTTTCGCTCCATTATTTTGCACATCTATTCTCACAACACAATAAGATTGATTACCATAGCTGTCTGAAACATACATGTTAACAGTATTCAGCCCTAAGTCATCACAAGTAAATCTCTTAAACATTTCTAAACTATCTGCTGAAAAAGAGAATTGTAATGGATAAAAGCCACAATTAGAAGTACTCTTCCAATCTAAGTCTTTTGCCCAAATATCTACCATTCCTTGATCATTTATGCCATCTTTATCAGTGTCTAATCCCATTAATGCAATATTCACTTGGCTTAAACAAATAGGTGATGGTGGTTTGTTGTTTTTAACTATGACATTAATCCAACAAGACCTTTTCATTCCGCAGCCAAATTTTACTGTTAAGCCTACTTTGGTAGTTCCTACAGGATATACCCCTGAAATGTCTGCACCTTTAGCATATGAATAAGGTGAGCTATTTGTTATTGTATAATGCCCGCCACATGTTGATGGGTCTATATAAAGTGGTATGGCAGTAACATTTGCATTCTTACAATTATTCGACGAAGCGGTAATGTCTGCAGGGCAGTCAAATTGTGGTACTTCATTATTCGCTATTTTGATAAACTGTCTATGCGTCCATGTTTGGTATGACCCACCAGTAGAGCACCAGTCCATAAGCTTCCAAGTTCTCATTATTTTTCTACACCCATCATTTACTGTAAATACCATATCACTATATGATGTTCCAATCATTGAACAATCTACATAGGTCCAAGAAGGATATCCTGTGGCGTTTGGATGTGTATAAGGATCGCAACCAAGCAATAATGTGTCTTTAGGCCATTCTATATTATTGTACCCAAAGTTTCCTCCACTTCCTACCCAAATAGTTTGTGTACACGAGATCCAATTCCAATATGGATCCTCTGCCATCCAAGTCCTAGTAATATGACCTGAACCACAAGCATTAAGATAATAATGAACTGTAGGGTTTCCCGCAGGAAGATTACCACCATATGTCGAAATGTAAGCATCTCCATATATACTCAGGTCCCATAACTCGTCATCACAGTCAACATTTACATCAGGTGGACATACCAATGCCCAGTAATCATCATTGGCGTTAGACACACTGAGGTTAATAAATAAAAAAAGTATAAGTGATAAAATCCCTTTAATTGGAGTAAATATTGTTTTCATAAGTAGAAATGTTTCATAACTGCATAACAATACATTATACATTAAAACAAATTTACATATGTTAATACACATTACATAATTATTTAATATGTATTTATCTCTTTTTTATGAATTTAGGTGAAAACCCTAGTAGTTTTAGTT
>JBBKVK010000048.1:0-21544 GCA_037968395.1 Saprospiraceae bacterium
CTTCAACATATATAATTAGTTTTATATTAGTTAAAATTCGATTTGTGATTCTTCTGCCATCAATTGCCCTTACCAAGGCAACGATATACCAAACTTCTTAGTCATCTTTAGGATAAACTCATTGATTTCTTCAGAAAGCTTGAATGTATATATAATGCCGACATACATAACAGATATTATGATGCTTTTGAGAATTATATTAATGAAAGGATTTCCAAAATGAATAAATTGAACTCCTATAGTAATCCCAGCTGCTAAAAGCAATGCCCATAACATACTCCATTGAAATGATTGCAGTTTATACCGATAATATAAGTAACCTGATATAAATAAGTTGTATAGAGCAATCGATATGGCTGTACCAATTGCAGCTCCCACCATACCATACATCTTGATAAAATAATAATTATTAACCACATTAAGCCCTGCCAATAAAAGCACAGAGTATGTACCAACTCGGTATTTAGGGGAAAGGTACAAGACCATACCATTAATGCCACAAGCCATAGATATTAGTCTCGCTGCACCAAGAAAGAATATTACATACTTAGCCTGCGAAATAACATCTCCATCTTTCATAATATCAAATACATCGTCTATACTACCCCAAACCCCACAAAAAAGTAATAACCCTATAATAAATAAATTATTACTAGCTTTTTGATATAACGATTGCATTGCAGAAATATCTTTTTTGGCCCAAAGGTCAGATATAATCGGACTAGCAATACTTGCAACTGCATTATTAGGCATGATTAATATACCTGAGATAACCGTACCTATGCTATAAATGGCGGTAGTCCTCCCAATATCAATCATTGAGCCAACCATCACCGTATCAATTAACCCTGCTAATACGGCACCTAGAGAGAGTAGTACCCCATTAACCATGTAATTTCTCATCTCTTTCAATCTTGGAGTTGAAATGATTTGTTTGGATATTCTAAAATCAAACTCATCTAGTCGCTTTAGATAAAACAACAGGATTAAAGTGATAACCACATTATATACAAATAGAATAATTAAGAAACCCCACTCGTCAATAAACCCTTTCCAATATAATATCAATAGTATAGGTAACACTATTTTGATGAGCGTCCTAAGTATGTTAGGTATTACTATTTTTTTAAAATTAGTTATATACTGAGCTAAAAGGTAGAAAAGCGTAGTAATCAGTAATAAAGGAAATACCATGAACAAGTATTTGTACTTTTCTGGCTCTTTGTTGCTATAGTATTCTAATAATTGATCTTTAAAGATAAATGCAACAAAACAAAACAATGAAAATCCGACTAGTGAAGTGAGTAATCCAATCGAAAGCATACTTCTATTGCTTTTTTGGCCATCGTCATATTCACTAAAGAACCGCACAACTCCCAATTGCATTCCTAATGAAATCACTGGCACTCCCATTGAGACAATACTAATGATAAAAGTATACAAACCGTATACTTCCATCACATGTGGCACTATGAAAAGGACATTAAAAATACCTAAAAACACACCAACCCAGCTTACTAAACTGGTCATTGTAGCTTGTCTTTGTATTACGCCCATAGAGTTATTAGATTAAGCTTTTAGCTTTAGTAACGCTACATTCTCAATATGGTGAGTATGCGGAAACATATCGACAGGCTTTATCCTGACAACATCATATTTTTCACTTAAAAGAACTAAATCTCTGGCTTGAGTCGCAGGATTACACGAGACATATACAATTTTTGGTGATTCTAATGCTAACAATGTCTTACAAACAGCTTCATGCATACCTGCTCTTGGTGGGTCAGTAATTACAATATCAGGTTTGCCATGTAATTGAGCAAAATCATCTGTCAATATATCTTTTACATCTCCTGCATAGAAAGTACTATTGATAATGTTATTATGAAGTGCATTTACTTTTGCATCTTCTATAGCGGGCTCAATTTCTTCAATACCTGTAACATGTTTGACTTTGTCCGCGATGTATAAAGCAATACTGCCAATGCCGGTATAAAGGTCATAAACATTTTCAGTACCTTTAAAATCGGCAAAATCGACCACCACATTAAATAATTCTTTCGCTTGAAAAGAATTGGTTTGAAAAAACGACTTTGGACCAATCCTATATTCTACCTTACCTAATAGCTCAACAATATATGGTAATCCTTTATAATTATGCACTTCCAAATCGTAAATCACATCATTCAGTTTACCATTTATCACATAATTTAGAGAAGTAATAAACGGTAATTCATCACCTACGGCTTCCATAATCTTTTTAATCTTTTTAGGATCATCTTTAGATACAATTACGATAAGCATCCAGTCACCTTTGAGGGTATTTCTAATAATGATATTTCGCATAAACCCTTCATGGGTTCTAGGGTTATAGAAAGAAAATTGGTGCTTTAAACAAAATGAACGGATGAAATTTCTGATATCATTCGACAAGTCAGTTTGAAGAAAACATTCGTCTATATCCAATATCTTATCCCAAGCCCCAGCAACGTGAAATCCTAATGCAGGCGCTTTAGGGATCTCACCACTTTCGTCAACCTCTGCTTGTGGGATATATCGTTTATCTGAAAAACTATATTCTAATTTATTCCGGTAGTAAACGGTTTCTTTTGAGCCTAATATAGGTTCAATCAAAGACTCATCTAGCTTAGCTAATCGTGTCATCGCATTTTGAACGGTGATGAACTTGTGCCTTTTTTGCTCTTCGTACGAAAGATTCTGCCATTTACATCCTCCACAATCATCAAAATGTTTGCAAAATGGCTCAACCCTATGCGGAGATAGGCTTATCATCTTACTGACTACACCAATTGAAACCTTCTTACGCTTTCTAATAACCAAAATGTCAGCTACATCTCCCGGTACAGTGCCATTGATAAAAATTACTTCTCCTTCTGGAGATCTACCAACTGACATACCTTTATCTGCAACACCCGTAATTGTTACATTTTCTACTAGACGTTTTTTTCTCCTAGCCATACTTAATTTTACCTTGCATTATTGATTTTAATAATTTCAAATTGAACTTCTTAATATCCTCTAAATTAACATTGAAAATTGGAGTGGCAGAATCTCCTGAGGAGGATAAAAGTTTTACATATCCAATGATGACAATCCAACCATTAATAGTCGCAAACATTGGGTCTACATCTTTATCAATACTTCCATCTTTAACCCCTTTGCTAATTGCATTGGCTGTTACTTTAAATGGATAGTTATGCAAAGCTTTTAATTTTGAAAAATAACCACTATCCTTCGTCGCTTCTGATAATTTGTCATCATCTGCAAGCATTGAAGTGGATCTTATTATTGCAAAATATTCTAATAAAACTTCTGAATAAAAATAATTTTCTTCACAAAACCTGATGAAAGTCTCCATTACTTTCATTGTCAGATCCAAGCCATTCATATCTTTGTAATCCTTTAAAGTCTTATCATATGACTCTTCCAATTTTGAAAGTGCTTGATAAGTTACTCCCATAATAAGGTTATCTTTACTTTGAAAGTAAGAGTACAAAGTCACCTTAGTAATACTGCCTTCTAGGGCTATGTCTTCCATCCTAGCATTCTTAAAGCCTACCTTTGAAAATACCCTCTCAGCTGCCTCAATGATCGATTGTTCTTTTTTTAACTTTGTGGTAAGTTTCATTTTACTCCTATTAGGATTAGACACAAATGTAGCTAAAAGTTGAAACGTACCTATTATATGTTACTAAAAGGTTTGTAGATGCTTAAGAATACTTAAAAGTTAACCCTCCTGGATCTACACCTAATTATAGTTAGGGTGTTATAATTTATTTTGAATGATTTTATTGGAAGTCTAAAACCTAGCTTCTACCCCAAAATTAAAATTCCTTGGAGCTCCTGGTCTCCAACCTGCTGGTCTGCTTGCAACAGCATATTGTTTGTTTAATAGATTATGTACACCAGCTGTTAAACTTATATCCTTATTGATATTGTAATTAACATTACTAGATACCAAAAGTCTTCCATTAATTTTATGCTCTAGTAAAATAGGGCCTTGACCAGCAACAGTCCTCATTGCTCCTGTATAGTTTAGACTTAGGTTAATGCCCAACTTACCATTTTTGATGCCTGTCATAAAGCTCATAGTGTGATTAGCAAGGTAAGGTAATTTATCTCCCTTTGCTACGCTCATCCATGATTCAAAGTCACTATTAAATGAAGTGGCAAATTCAGCATCACTATATGTGTATTGCAATTGTAAAGGAACCCAAAGCCCGTTTGTAATTGACTTAGTATAATTAAGTGACAACTCCACACCATAGGCCATTGCTTTACCTCCATTGTATTGATCTCCATTGCCAGAGCCTCCTGATGAAGCGAGATCATCGCCCAGTAGATTGCTATAATCATTATAAAAAGCAACTACTGAACCATACAATTCTGATTTTTGTAATCGGTAGCCTATTTCATAATTAACACTTAATTCTGGCTCTGTCTCCTGAGTTGATGATGGCGGTGCAAAGCCCCTATGTACTCCACCAAAGACCTGTTGTTGGTTTAAAAATTCGTATTGTACGTTTATACCAGGTATCCAAACAGCAACTTGATTTTCTCTGTTAGATATATCATTCCCAATCCTTTGCGGATCATTTTTTCCATAATCCAACCTTGATATTGTCATTCTTTCATTACGAATACCTGTAGTTATAGTCCATTTATCCAAATTTACAGAATACTGAAGATGACTAGCAATAGCTGAAGCTGACTCTATTCTATTACTTTCTGTACCGTGTAATCCTGCTTTACTTAACTGCATGGTTCCATCATTCATGACATACTCATCTACCCATTGATATCGATCCATCTCGTCGTAATGAAATCTTACACCTATTTCAAATGAGTGGTTTTTAATGCTATAATTTCCTTTAGTTTGTATGCCTTGAGAAAGGTATTTACGGTTATTAGCCTTTACATCAAGGGATTCACTGCCAGAACTAGATCTTCCTGTTAATAATCCATACTCTTTAACATAACTATCTGCTTCATTAAGTAATTCGGCGATACCCACCTTTGCACCACTTTCATTTTTAACATTATCAAGTTTGTACCAGTTTCTATTAAAATTATTTCTGTATCCTGTAGCTTGAAAGTATAGATTTTTAATAGGATTGATAAGGTATTTGACATTGTATTGCCTATGTCTCGTATTCATCTCATCTATCTGACTGCCTGCATACCTTCGATATGGATCTGCAATAAAATCATTATATCTCAGCCCTAAATAAGTCTCATCCGAATGCTCTTTTGTCTCTGCTACTTTAAACTCTATAGATTGATAAACTACAGCCTCTGGCGAACTAGTCCATTTGATTTTACCTAGATAGTCTTTTTTATCAAATCCTGTTTCATTATCTGAAAAATCAATTTTTTTGAATCCTTCAGCGTTATATTGGAAAGTCTCTAGCAAGTAACTAATATTACCATGCTTGTTACCAAAAGAAGCATGAATATTTCTCGACCCAAAACTACCCGCTCCTAATTTTATTCGACCTTTAAATTCTGTTGGGATTGGTGTAGAAATCAAATTAATTACTCCACCTACAGTATAAGGACCATATACTATTTGACTGCTTCCTTTCATGATTTCTACAGCTGACATTCTTGCTATAGTAGGAAAATAATACGCTGATGAAGCGGCATAAGGAGCTGGAGCTGATAATATACCATCTTCCATAATAGTAATCTTAGAAGAACGCTCTGATCCACTTGCTCTAAGGCCTATATTTGGCCTAAGCCCAAATCCGTCTTCTTCTTGTATCTGTACACCTGGTATATACTGTAATATCTCATTTGGATTGTTAGAGTTAATTTCCTTAAGATCTTTCAATGATATATAATGACTAGATCCTGGCTTTGTCAACGAACCCATCATTCCCCCTGTCCCAGATTGAGCATTTACTTCAACTATAGGAAGGTCAATGATATCTTCTACCATATAAAATGAAGCCTCATATACACTACTATCTATTATTACTGATTTATAAAGGGTCTTAAACCCAATACCCGACAATGTGATATTATGTATCCCATAGCTCAGCCCTGATATAGCAAAGTTTCCTGATCCATTGGTAATATCATAATACACTCCCCCATCCACAATAACATTGATCTCTGATATAGATCGTTTAGTCTGGCTTATTAAGACCTTTCCTTTCAATGTTGATATTTGGGCATTCAGTATATTTGCAAAAGCTAATAAAGCTACTAATATAGTAATTCTCATTAGTTGTTTTTATTTAGACTAATTCTTAATAGAATGCAAATGTAGAATCATTCTAAATAAAAAAAGAATAAAAGTGATAAAAAATTTAGCAAGAAAAAGACACTATTAAAAGCTACAAACCAAGTATTTGATTTACAGCTAATAAGCTTCAGGTTGATATAAACTGAATGGTGAATTAATTTGAATTCCTAAAAGCTAGATAACAACAATTTAGTTTAAAAGATACAAATACGTTGTTGGCGCCGATAGCTTTGCTTAAATTTGCAACAAAATCCATTAATATGAAATACGACTATTTATCAGGCACCAGTATTAAAGTCAGTAAGATTTGCCTAGGCACCATGACTTTTGGTCAACAGAATACAGAGGCAGAAGCACATAGTCAGTTAGATTTTGCCTTTGAAAAAGGTGTCAACTTTATTGATACTGCAGAACTTTATGCAGTGCCAAGCACCAAAGAAAACAATGGTAAAACAGAAGATTTCATAGGAAGCTGGCTAAGTAAATCTGGTAAAAGAGATCAATTAATCATTGGTACTAAAGTGACTGGAGTCTCAAATAATTTAAAGTTTATTAGTGAAAATTTAGGATTCAGTAAAGACCGAGTAAATGAAGCTGTAAATAGAAGTTTGAAGAGACTAAAAACTGATTATGTAGATCTGTATCAATTGCACTGGCCTGAAAGAAAAGCCAATTTCTTTGGCCAATTAGGATATGAGCATGATAAAAATGACCCTTGGACAGACAATATTTCAGAAGTAGTAGCTACTATGGATCATCTTGTGAAAGCAGGAAAAATAAGACATTGGGGTTTATCAAATGAAACTCCTTGGGGTACAATGAGGTTTCTACAAGAAGCAGATAAAGCAGGGGTTCAAAGACCAGTATCAATTCAAAATCCATATAGTCTAGTAAATAGATCATACGAAGTAGGAATGTCTGAAATATCTATGAGAGAAAACATAGGATGCCTGGCTTACTCTCCTTTAGCTATGGGAATATTAAGTGGTAAATACTACCATAAAACAGATCAGCCACATAATAGACTTAATCAGTTTAAAGCATACAATCGATACCGCAGTGATATTGCAAATAGAGCAATCGGTAAATATTACGAAATCTCTCAATCTAATGGCCTTTCTATCACTCAAATGGCATTAGCTTTTGTAAATTCAAGATCTTTTATGACCAGCACCATTATTGGAGCGACATCGCTTACTCAGTTGGAAGAAAATATCAATTCTATCGATATAGTCTTATCTGATGAGATCATAAATCAAATTGAAAATATACATAAAGAATATAGCAATCCAGCTTTATAATAAAGCATCGTCAAAAGCTATACAAACAATTTATATGTCTACTAAATAATAATTTACCATGAAGTACTATTTGATTCTGGCATTTTACACCATTACATCTGTAGCTTTTGCACAAATTAAGTTAGATCCTGCAGCAACTATTGATTCAACCCTTGAAATAACTACTGTTGAAGAAAATATCAATGCCGTTTATATAAAGTTTTCTGAATCATACAGACGACAAAACGCCGACATGGCTGCGAAACTCTATGGCGAAAATGCATTCTATATTGTTGGTGAAGCCCCAATGCTAAGAGGTAGAGACGAAATCAAAAAAAACTTTAAACAGTTCTTCAAAAGCATAAAATCTAGAGACTTAGAAATGACCATAGAATTTAAAATCATTGACAGATTAATCAATCCTACGCTGGCTCACGACATTGGTTATTACATCATCAGTTATTTCAAAAAAGGAAACATTTCCCACCAATCCACAGGCAAGTTTTCCACTGTCTTATTTAAAGATGAGGATGGTACATGGATGTTTGCTTCAGATACCTACCACAATGCCCACATGAATGAGTATAATGATGCAAAGGGTTTGATGCTTAAATTTTAGGTTGTTACCATTTTGGCTGGCTGAATTATTGGCTCTTTAGGTGTTGAGAAATTAATAATTGATAATTTACACTATTCCTAATCTGGAAAGTTAAGACCAAAAAACGACAAAATTCGTAATTGACAGATTTGTAACTCGTAATCGATTATAATCGAAGAAATAGGTGAGCTTAAATGAATTAAATGACTACAATATAGCTGACATCTACTTTTTAAATTAATTTGGTAACTATTCAGGTGTACTCACTGATCTCATGATTTTGTCACCATTTTTGCTTCTTTCAGGCAAAAATACCGCCAAAACAAATAGGTTTTCATGCATTTGGTGCTTTTAAAACCAGATTCTATAATAATATGACCCTTCTAGGGTCAATAACTGAATAGTTACTTAATTTGTTTTATTAAGTGGCTTTATTTCATTAATTTGCTCTTGGAGCAGCTTGTTTTGCTCATTTAACTGGATAACATATAAGGTTAGTTCTTCTACTTTTTCAATAAGTTTTTTACTCATATCTCCCAATTGAACACCATATTTTTCTATTTCCTTAGCACTAGGAATATTTGGTAAATGATTATTTTCAGCTATGTATGATTTTACCTCATCTAAGGACTTTAGCTTGTAATCGTCTGCAAATACATAGTCAGGCCAGTTAGGTATTGCTAGAGTTGTAAATTCTGTTGCTATCACTTTACCTTCTACAGAAGCGGTATAGCCTTGTGGCGTTAATCCTGTACCAAAGTTGAGGTGGTTATATCTTGTGACATATAACCTTTTGCTGCCATTGCTTACATTCGCATCAAGAACAATCCCTCCTGTATTAACTCCTGCTTTTGTAATTTTTAGATTATCTTCATTATCTAAATAAATATTACCCGAACTAGTGAATCCAGGTTCAATAATTTTTAAACTTTCGCTTTCAGTTTTGCCTTTTACAAAAACATCACCATCTAATTTTGTAGTCCCAATAACATCAAGTTTGTAGTTAGTAAAATTAATTCCTATACCTACATCTCCAAATCGACTAACTGACACTTTATCTGTTCCTGCTGTCCTTATTATAAAATTTCCCTGTAGATTAGATGTATTCGTCCCAATTTTCATATCATTACCAAGTACTTGCAGAAAACCTTTGCCAGTCCCATTATTCTGTATTTGTATTAATGGGTCACTATCATTAATGGTAAATATAGTTGAACTAGCTGGAGTCGCAGTCCCAATGGCCACTCGACCAGTTTCATCGATGATAATCCTAGTTTGCAATTTCGTTTGTAAAGCTAATTTCCCAGTAGTATTAGTTAAACTTGTTCCTAGGCGAAGATCAGAGCCAGACGCCCATAGATACCCTTTATCGACATTATTAGTACGCATTTGTATCCAGGGGTTTGAACCATTAATCGTTAAAGCAGAAGATGGTGACGAAGTCCCTATTCCTACATTTCCAGCATCATTAATCCACATACGGTCAACAGCCTTGGTGTTAAATACTAAGTTCCCATTTGTATTATTGAAATATGTTCCAAGTTTTATATCATTTCCCTTTGCTTGCAAAAAACCTTTAGACGTTCCTGCATTCATGAAATCAATGGTTGGGTCGGTTGCATTGATTGCTAGTTTTTGACTAGGATTTGATGTGCCAATTCCAACGTTTCCTAAATTGGTATTGTAAACAATGCTCCCATTTACATCCCAATGTTTATTAAGCGAACTTAAAAGCTCAGTCCACCCACCATTCAGATCACCAAGGTAAACCCAATAAGAAAATGTCTCGCTGTCAAAAACAGTCAATCCCGGAATTGCCGAGACAATTCCCAGTCTTTGAGCTGTTGTTAACCTTGGCAGGAGTACTCCTTTAGATACACTCTTTACATCCAAAATGGCATTATTATTAGGTAGCGAATTGTCATTATTGATGGCAACTCCCTGTCCAAATCCTATAGCTGGAAAAATAAACACTATTATATAGATTATCTTTTTCAAAATTGATTATTTTAGATTTAAAAATTGACTTTATTTGATGTTGTAAAATTGGAGTAAATAGTTATGAGTCAGGCTCAACAAAATTGAAAAAAGTATTAAAAAGTATTAAAATTTATTTTTGTGAAAAATGAGTCTTCCTTTAATTTAGATCTTCCCATGATTGATGCAAATTGATTATATTTGCTAATAGAATCGTATTTGTAAAACTTGAATTACAATAAATAATTTGTAAAATGACTTCAAAGCCTCATATTTTATTCGTAGATGATGAGCGACAATTCAGCTCAATGACTAGTGAATATTTAGAATTAATGGGCTTTGATGTTTCTCTAAAACATAGTGCAGATGAAGGACTCAAGGCGTTCAAAAATCATACTTTTGACCTATGCATTTTTGATGTCAAGATGCCTTTCAAAGATGGTTTTAGTTTGGCAGAGGAAATTAGGCTACTTGATGAAAATATACCAATAATATTTCTTACTGGACAAACGAATAAAGAAGATCGCATCAAAGGGTTGACAATTGGAGCGGATGATTACATTACCAAGCCTTTTAGTATGGAAGAACTTCTTTTACGCATCAAGGGTATTCTTAAAAGAGTAACAAAACAAGAAAAGAAACAGGTAGCTCGATTTGAAATTGGTGAATATACATTTGATTCAGTATCGAGGGAATTAACCAGAGAACGCAAAATTGTAAAACTCTCTGCCATTGAAGCAAAACTCCTTAAACTTCTTTGTGAAAATATCAATAGGCTCCTGTCTAGAGATTTTGCCTTAAATCGGGTATGGAAAGACGAGGACTACCTTAAAGGTCGAAGCCTTAATGTCTATATAAGCAAATTGAGAACACTTCTAAAAGCGGATGATAAAATCGAGATATTAAATGTACATGGAGAAGGCTACCGACTGATTGTAAAAAAATAAATTAATATCTCAAATTGATATGTTCTTAGTTAAGCTGTAAATTTTTTCAATCAATTCATTTTCATCTATAGGCTTCGTGACGTAATCATTCATTCCCGCTGCTTTGCATTTATCTAATTGCTCAGATACAGCAGATGCCGTTACAGCTAAAATGGGAATGTGTTTAATGTTAACATCGTCCAAACTTCGAATTATTTTAGTTGCTTCAAATCCATCCATCACTTGCATTTTAACGTCCATAAGAATGATATCAAACTTAAAGTCTTTTAGTTTCTCCAATGCAATTTTACCATTTGATGCGATAATAATTTTAGGTGCCTTAATGTGTTTTTTCAATATTTCAACCACCAACATCTGATTAAAATAAGTGTCTTCAACTACCAACACGTTTAATGTATCAATCGTAAAATCTTTCTTTGCTTTAGGTTGACTAGCATTATCAATCTGTATTTTTTGGAAAGTTAAATCAAACCAAAGTTTAGTACCTTCTCCAAGTTTACTTTCAATAAAAAGACGTCCGCCTTGCTTTTCGACCATTTGTTGGGCAATACTTAAGCCAAGTCCTGTCCCTTCCATGCCTTTATTGATACCTCCTTCCGCTTGAATGAAACTCTCAAAAATCATTTCCAGCTTGTCCTTTGCAATTCCTATTCCTGAATCTCCAACTTCAAATTTAAGTTTAATATTTTGGTCTGACTCTTCTTGTTTATCGATTGAAAACCAGACTTTTCCAGATTCTGTAAACTTAATAGCATTCCCTAGAAGGTTAGTCAAAATTTGATTTAATCGTATAGGGTCGCCAACTATTTTTTGCGAACTTTCATAGTTGATATTTACCTCAAAATCCAATTCTTTTTCTTTTGCAATATAATTAAAAGTGTTGCGCAACATTCGAGTGATATCGTTCAAATCAAATGCTTTATTTACAAATGTAAACTTTCCAGCTTCTAGTTTTGTATGGTCCAATAAATCGTTAATTATTGATAAGAGATTTTTTGATGATTCCTGTATGGCATCTATAAAACTTCTTTGCTTTTTGTCAAGTTTTGTTTCTAATGTCAATTTGCTTAGACCAATAATTGCATTCATTGGAGTACGTATTTCATGGCTTACATCTGCTAAGAATTGAGTCTTATATGCGGCAGATTTTTCAGCAAATTCTTTCTGAGCATGAAGAAGAATACGTTTTTGACGACTCCTTAGGATTATATATATTAAAGAAATAAGAGTTAAAAAAAGTAAAGATCTAAACCAATTTGTTTGATAAAATGGAGGCGTTATTAAGATGTCAATGCTAGTTTCCTTTTCATTCCACACTCCATCTTTATTGCATGCATTGAGTTTTAATTTAAACTGCCCTGGACTTAGATTGGTATATGAGACATAGTGATCATTGCCCAGATACCTCCATTTATTATCATACCCTTCCAACAAGCATCGATATTGAATAGCTTTAGGATCAATGTAATGTATTCCAGAAAACCCAAAGGATATATCGTTCTGATCATATCTAAGTTTAATGTTTGTTGTATTTTCAAATGGATTATCCAAGAGAAAAGTATTATCACCTACTTTAAAATCTGTTAAAATAATATTTGGAGCAATTAGGTCATTTTTTATTGAGTCTGGATAAAAAGCAAAAACACCGTTGAGACAACCAAATAAGAGTTGACCATCATCCGATAAGTATGCAGACCTACTTAAAAACTTCTTCACATTCTTAGGTTCTTCATAAGAATTAAAAGTATATTTTTTTGCATCAAACTTCGCAATGAATTTCTGTCCAGTAACCCAAAGTTGATTATTTTTATCTATCACAACAGCATTCAAATCATTGTCCAATAGTCCCTCCTTTTTAGTATATATTTCAAAAGCCCTATCCTTGACATTGTACTTTCCTAAGCCATAATTGGTAGCAAACCATACATTCCCATCTGGAGTTACGGCCATATCTCTGAATACGCCTTCAAGTATATATTGATCTTCCTTAGGTGCTCTTATCAATTCAAACTTTTCGTCTTGCTTGTTAAATCGCCCTATACTATTGCTATACGTATAATAAAACCATATATCGTCCCCATATTCAGAAAACACACTAACCTGATTTGACTTTTGCGTAGGGTGTTGATCAAGTGGTTTAAAAAGATTGTACTCAAAAGTTACTTTGTTTAATTTGCACAAACCTTTTGATGTTCCTAGCCAAAGAATGTTAGCTTCTTTACTATCTGCAATAATTTCAAAAATTTGAATATTCTGCAAAGATTTATCTAAGGGAATTCTTTCAAAACGAGTTGAATTTTTCGTTTTTTGCCATAACCCATTGTTAACCATAGCAATGATTAAATTTCCCAGTGAATCTTCATAAATAAAATCTGCTTGAGCAGTTTTATCCAGTTTAATATTTAACAGCATGGGTTTCCCAAAATCATCTCCAATAGATTTGGAATAAATCCCAAGTTCAGTATTCATCCAAATCGTACCCTGTCTATCTT
Organism: Saprospiraceae bacterium; assembly: GCA_037968395.1. Taxonomy (GTDB): domain Bacteria; phylum Bacteroidota; class Bacteroidia; order Chitinophagales; family Saprospiraceae; genus JADKBO01. The sequence goes on from JBBKVK010000048.1 coordinate 13,566, forward strand.
TATGTACTCTGTTTACATTATTTGCTCTTTGGTCGAGGCCACTCCTATTCTGTATAAGTTCAAACCCACTATGATCTACTGTTATTTTTGATATTCCAGCTGCTGTACCAAGCCATATGTTCTCAAATTGATCTTCGACGATACATCTGATCTTATTGCTTTGCAAAGAATTAAATCTATCATCATCATGAGTGTAATGCTTAAAATCAAATTTTGAACTAAAAACACCCAAACCATTATTTTCAAAACCAATTAGTAATTTTCCATTTCTAATTTTAGTCAATGTATTTATTTTTTGAGATTGGAATTCAGCGGGAAGTAGGTTTTCTGTAACTGATAATTCTTCTGGGTGAAATAAAACAAGGCCCTTTGAAGTAAAAACCCATAATTGATTATCATCACCCTCCGAAACCACATAAATTCCCTTATTTAATCCATTTAATTGAGTAGTATCAAGTTGAACAAATGTATAAGAACTTTCCCCTGGCGATATTTTCAACAACCCTGTTTCTGCTGTACACCAAATTGTACCATTTGTTGTTCCAGTTATCGATCTTGGTCTATGTTTCTGAGTAGAATATTTCCTATCATTTATTACTATAAAAGCCTTATTCTTTTGGTCAAACAAGTATAGATTTTCATTCCCTAAAGCAAATAGGCGGTCATCACAATCGACAAATAATTCTCTAATAAAATTATTGCCTTTAGTACTAAGATCTTCTGGAAAAGGACAGTATCTAGTGAATGTTCCTGTTCTGCGATCAAACAAATTGATGCCATATAATGTTGAAGCCCATATTTGTCCTTTCTGATCTTCAACTACAAACTCTACTCCTGGGCTTGAAATGGAGGTAGAATCTTCTACATTGTGCAAATAACTCTTAAGGCTGTATCCATCATACCTAAATAGTCCAGAATTAGTAGCAAACCAGAGAAAACCATAGTCATCCTCCAAAAGATGGTTTATACTGTAGTGTGGTAGTCTCTGAGTAGAACTAAAGTTATCAAAGTGGTAATCACTAATCTGCGCTTGAGTCTTACAGATGAATAATACAACAATAATTAAGACATAAAATTTTATTTGGTCATTCATACTTGACCATATTTATAACCAAATAAATATTCAATAGATAATATATTTATCTCCTTTTTTGAAAACATAACTAACTCAATTCAATTCTTATTACGCCAATTAATTGATCGTTTAATTTCTCAACTAATCCTGGAGTAAGACCAAGTTGATTATTTTGTTCACTCAATTGCTCTATCTTATAAGCTAGTTCTGCAATTTCATCTAACCCCAAATATCTACATTGATTTTTTATTCCATGTGCCGTTATCGAAACTATCTCCCAATTTCGATCCATCACAGATTTTTCCAACAGGTTAAGTTGATCTGGAATTTCTGATTTAAAGATATCTAAAAACTTTTGAACCATTTTTGGATCATTACAAAGTAGTGCTTCTAGTTTAGTTCTATCTATCATTCCTGATTTTTAGGATTAATTATTATTAGCTTCTTTTGTGTCATTTGATTTTGAACTTATGCAAAAATTAAAAAACAAAGCAGATTAATATAATTCACTTTTTTATGCATATATAAATTTAGTGCGCAATGTTATTCTCCAAAAGTAATATAACTAGATGACATCAGAGCTCAACATTAATTTAAAAAGTATTAAAAAGTATTAAAACATCCATTTTTAGAATTATAAATAAGCAAATCAAATAAAACATTATTCAACAAAATAAAAAAAAGCACATCTTCCTGAATATAAACTAGTTGAGTGACTTATATAAATATTTCATCAGTAGTGCAATCTTTTACTTCGAATACCAATAACCAAAGAGGATGATAATAATCAATGACGATAAATAATCCATAGATAGCTCATTCGAAATTTAGCATCAAGACCTAAAAGTTAATACTTTTTTACACTTTTTACAAATTCATTAAACCCTTATACTTTGCTGTCCTCTCATCTTTGCACTGTCTAGATTTACTTCTACTAGTAAAATCATTATTCAGATCATAAAATCATAACTGATGAACATTTTTAACTCAACTAAGCCTATTATCAAAACAGTTTTTATTGTAACTCTTTTTATAACTTGTACCTTAAATTCTTTATCCGGGCAATCATTTATTACTACATGGAACACTTCCAACCCTGGCACATCTAATGCCAGTTCTATTACGATACCTACAGGAGCAGGCGCCTACAATTACGATGTAGATTGGAACAATGATGGTGTATTTGATCAAATAGGTATTGCTGGAGGCATCACACACAACTTTAATGCTCCTGGGATTTATACTATTAGAATACGAGGTAACTTTCCAACCATTACATTTAACAATGCAGGGGATAAACTAAAAATTATCGAAATTAAGCAATGGGGAAGCATTGCATGGGGCAGTATGAAAAATTCATTTTATGGTTGTAGCAATCTAATCTGTACTGCGACTGACAGTCCTATTCTTTCTGCTGTCACAGATATGTCTAGTATGTTTCGTGCCTCGGGTATAACAGGAGATTTTAGTACATGGAATGTGTCTAAAGTTACGGATATGTCCTACTTGTTTTCCTTTGCTACTAAATTTAACAGTGCAATAAATAACTGGAATGTAAATAATGTGACCAATATGCGAGGTATGTTTTGGGGTGCAACATTGTTTAACCAACCCTTAAACAGTTGGATTGTATCAGGAGTTAATGATATGTCTTTTATGTTCTTTTTTGCGGAAGCCTTCAATCAAAATCTAAACTCTTGGGATGTTGGTAAAGTGACCAACTTGACATCTACTTTTTCATTTGCAACACTCTTCAATGGAAATATCAGTGCTTGGAATGTCGGTAAAGTTATAGTCATGAATTCCATGTTTTCGTCCGCAAGTGCATTCGATCAAAACCTTGGTGGATGGAATATCTCGTTAGTAACCGATATGAGCGATATGTTGTCCAACACAGCATTATCGATTGACAATTATGACAATACATTATTAGGCTGGGAAAGTCAAATTGTAAAACCTAATGTTACACTAGGTGCTGATGGATTAAAATACTGTGATGGAGAATTAGCAAGATCTTCATTAATAGCGCTAGACAATTGGAATTTTGTTGGTGACATCAAATACTGTCCTTTCTTCATAACGACTTGGAATACTGCAAACCCTGGATTATCAAATGCAACATCTATTACAATTCCTACAATAGGAGGTGGCTATGATTATGATGTAGATTGGAATAATGATGGTGTTTTTGATCAACTAGGCATTAATGGATCTGTTACACATGATTTTGGAGCTGTAGGCGTCTATACTATTCAGATTAGAGGAGATTTTCCAAGGATCTATTTTGACAATACGGGTGATAAAGACAAAATCATTGATATAAATCGATGGGGTAATATTGAATGGACCGATATGTCAGGAGCCTTTTATGGATGTAGTAATTTAACTTATTCTGCCATTGACGCTCCTGATTTGTCTAATGTCGCCAGTTTGGGTAGTATGTTTCAGTTAGCCACTAATTTCAATGGAGACATAAGCAATTGGGATGTGTCTAACGTGACGAATATGGCATTTATGTTCCACACTGCATCACTATTTAACCAAAACCTAAATGCATGGGACGTTTCTAATGTTACAGATATGTCTCGCATGTTTTACTTTGCTTCATTATTTAACAGCGATTTAAATAACTGGAATGTAGGAAATGTGATAAATATGTTAGGCATGTTTCAATCTGCAACATCATTCAATAAAAATATTTCTAACTGGAACGTAGGCAGTGTAACCAATATGTCTTATATGTTTAGGCAAGCCAGCGTTTTTAATCAGCCGCTTAATGCATGGAATGTATCCAACGTAACAAACATGTCAAATATGTTTTCTTCTGCAAATGCCTTTAATCAAAAATTGGGAGGATGGAATATCTCTAATGTTGGAAATATGACAAATATGCTCTCCTTAACTAAGCTATCGTTATTAAGTTACGATGCCACATTAATAGGTTGGGGAAGTCAAATAGTGCAAAATGGAGTAGCTTTTGGCGCAGATGGTTTGGCCTACTGTGAAGGCGATGCTGCAAGATCAATATTGTTGAATTCTTTTGCATGGACTATTACTGGAGACAGTAAATCTTGTGCTTTTATTACTGCTTGGAAAACAGATAATCCAGGTGACTCTCCCAACAATGCTATAACTATTCCCGTGACAGGAGGAGGGTACAACTATGATGTGGATTGGAATAATGATGGTGTATTTGATCAGTTTGGTATCGTGGGAAGTGTGAGCCATATATTTCCAATGGCCGGTAATTATACCATAAGGATCAGAGGCGATTTTCCTAGGATATTTTTTAACAATGCAGGAGATAGACAAAAACTTATAAATATAGCACAATGGGGAGATATAAAATGGAGTAGCATGAGCCATTCTTTTGATGGATGTACCAATTTAACTGCTACTGCAACGGACATACCTGATTTGTCCATGGTTTCTGATTTGTCATATATGTTTAGAAATGCAGAATCATTTAATGGTGATGTCAGCAACTGGGATGTTTCTAATATTTCCAATATGGCCCAATCTTTTACTCACGCAAAAGTCTTTATTGGAGATGTTAGTAATTGGAATGTATCCAAGGTAACAGATATGAATTGGATGTTTGCTGGAACAGATTTATTTAATAGTGATATTAGTAACTGGGATGTTTCTAAGGTAACTAATATGGCTTCTATGTTTTCTTTTGCCAAAGGATTTAACAGTGATATCAGTAAATGGGATGTATCCAGTGTCACTTCTATGGGTAGTATGTTTTCTAGTGCACATGCATTTAATAGCGATATAAGCAACTGGGATGTATCTAGTGTTACTACTATGTATAATATGTTTGCCTTTGCATTTGCATTTAATAGTGATGTGAGTAAATGGGATGTTTTCAATGTAACACAAATGAGTTTTATGTTTAGCACTACTTTAGTTTATAATGGTAATATGAGTAACTGGGATGTATCTAATGTAACCGATATGAGAAACATGTTTTATAATACAAGTGTATTTAATAAAGATATAAGTACTTGGAACATGTCAAATGTTAAAAACATATCAGGTATGTTTCATTTCTCAAAGGCATTTAATATTGATCTAAGTCCTTGGGATGTGTCTAATGTAGAGGAAATGGATCAAGTATTTAACAACGCAACTGCATTCAACCAAAACCTTGGTGGATGGGATATTAGTTCAGTTACATCGATGTTACTAATGCTCAATGGATGTGCCATGTCAACTCAAAATTATGACAATACATTAATTGGCTGGGCTGGTCAACCTGTACAAAACAATGTTCAATTAGGAGCTTTGAACTTAACCTATTGTACAGGAGAAGCAGCTCGATCATCTTTAATCAATAATCACAATTGGACGATTACAGGAGATATGAAGGATTGCGATCCTTTTATCACCACTTGGAAAACAGATAATCCTGGCGATTCTCCTAACAAGGCAATCACAATTCCAGTGATAGGAGGTGGATACAACTATGATGTAGATTGGAATAATGATGGTGTTTTTGATCAGTTTGGCATCAACGGAAGTGTGAGCCATATATTTCCAGTGGCAGGCACTTATACGATTAGAATCAGGGGTGATTTCCCTAGGTTACACTTTAATAATGCAGGAGATAAACTCAAACTGATAAATATAGCACAGTGGGGAGATATAGAATGGTCGAGCATGGAAAATGCTTTTTATGGATGTGAAAATCTCATGATGACTGCTACCGATTCCCCCAACCTATCCAATGTTACCAATTTTTATAGAATGTTTGCCCAAGCAAAATTATTTAATGGTGATCTTAATAATTGGGATGTTTCTAATGTAACTAATATGTCTGGAATGTTTTGGGGCGCTAGTATTTTCAATGGAAATGTCATTGATTGGGATGTTAGTAAGGTGACAAACATGTCAATTATGTTTTTTGGTGCATCCTCATTTGATGTAAGTATTGGAAATTGGGATGTTTCCAATGCAACTAATATGTCTGGAATGTTTTATGCGGCTCATTCTTTCAACAGGAATATTTCTGCATGGAATGTAAGTAATGTGACTGATATGTCTGGAATGTTTCAATCTACTCACGTTTTCAATAAAAATCTGTCAAATTGGAATGTTTCAAAAGTAACAAATATGTCAAACATGTTTCGGGGCGCTGTTGTTTTTAACAGCGATTTAAGTAGTTGGAATGTATCAAACGTAATAAATATGTCTGCAATGTTTTCAGATGCTCATGCCTTTAATTCAGACATTAGTAATTGGATTGTTTCTAAGGTGGAAAATATGTCGAAAATGTTCTTCCTTGCTAGTTCTTTTAATGTAGATATTGGAAATTGGGATGTTTCATCGGCAACAGAAATGTGGACTATGTTTGCAAATGCCTATGTATTTAACCAGGATCTAAATAATTGGAATGTATCCAATGTTACTTCTATGCGTTATATGTTTGAAAGTGCATATGCATTTAATGGAGATATCAGTGATTGGGACGTTTCCAACGTGACGGAAATGTATCATATGTTTGAAAGTACAGAAATGTTTAATAATAACATAAGTAGCTGGGATGTTTCCAATGTAACCGATATGAATTCAGTCTTCGAAAATGCAATTGCCTTTAATCAGAACCTTGGTGGTTGGGATATTGGCTCAGTTACTACTATGGAAGATATGCTTTCCGAATGTGCCATGTCCACTGAAAATTATGACAATACCTTAGTAGGCTGGGCAAATCAACCTACACAAAATGGTGTAGCACTAGGATCTTTGGGATTAACCTACTGTGCTGGAGAAGCAGCAAGATCATTTCTTATAAATTTAAGAAACTGGAGTATTACTGGGGATGATTTAAATTGTAGTGCTTTACCTATAGAATTAATCGCTTTCAATGCCCAAGTAAATGATAGAAATCAAGTCGATTTAGTATGGAAGACTGCAACCGAAATAAATAATGACTATTTCACAATAGAACGTTCAAAAGACGGTATTCAATTCGAATCACTTACGGAAGTTGAAGGTGCTGGTAATTCAGTTGAAATAATTTCCTACTCGACTGAAGATGCACACCCTTATGGCGGCATCAGTTATTATAGGCTCAAACAAACAGATTTTGATGGAACATCCTCATTTAGCGAAGTTAAATCTGTAAACATTAAAAACGAAAATGGATTCGTGGCATTCCCTAATCCTATGCAAGATGTAGTTCATCTTATAAATGAAAATTTACCACAAGGACCTATTAGTATTGAAATATATGATTTATTAGGTAAATCACACTATAATAATAAATTAGAGTCAGACGGAAAAATCCTTTCACTGGATATTAATGAAGTAGCCCTTTTTGAATCGGGCACCTACTTTCTAGTTGTTAGAGAGGGTGACGCAACTCACTCCTTTAAATTGATCAAGAGCAACGATTAGGCTTACTTCTAAATGTTTAATGAATGGATTACTATTGGTTTAAGAGCCATAACAACAAATAAGAAAAGTGACGTTTTGCAACATCGCTTTTCTTTTATTAAATCCAGTTAAGATTAGTGTCAATAATTACAAATTTCATATATGAATTAACTGAATTCATTTTAGAGTAATTCATAGAAGAATTTAAAATAAAAAGACTCCACATCATTACTTAAAAAGAGTATCCATTTAATTCATAATCAATATTTTAACTTGTAACTACACTTATAAAAAATACCAATATCAACCTAATAGCATAATATTTGGGGCAAGCAAGAATGGTACTTTTTTGCATCGCTCAAAAAAGTACCAAAAAAATCTAGGCTGTATTCAGTTCTAAACGCAATTTAAATTTTAAAAACCTAAACAGAATAAGGCCAATCCTGCAATTAAATAAAGTATTCATTTTTACTATTTAAAAATAATTTTATCTAGTTTTTCTTACCTCGGAATATCTCTATAT
>JBBKVK010000049.1:0-8472 GCA_037968395.1 Saprospiraceae bacterium
TTAGATTGATCAAATAATCGTTTTCACTTCGCTGTCTGTCTTTTTCCTCCTGTCTATTTTGGCTCATCATGATGACGGGAGCTTGAAGAGCGGCGATACATGACAAGATCAGATTCATAAGTATAAATGGATATGGATCAAAATTGTCGCCTTTGGGAGCCATTACATTATAAGTAATCCAAACAATTAGTATTACAAAGAAAGAAATGATAAATGCCCAGCTTCCGCCAAATCTAGCTACTTTGTCAGAGATTTTCTGACCTTTGGTTACTATTTCTTTAGGTGGATTAAGCAGATTTTGAATGATTAGTTTTTCCTCATCTATGGCTTGAGATACGATGTCTTGTAACTTCTTAATATGGGTATTCTCAGCGTTTAATAATTTTCTAATATCCTTATCCATGACTTTGATGATTTGTAGGGTAAAACTATTGTGATGTCAGTAAAGCAAATATAAGTCTTATTACCCTACATTTTCATAGATGTAAGTAAAGTTGATTTTTTGAGATTATTATGAGCTAAATAAATAAGTCCTCCCATTACCAATACTGCTACCAAAGTAGCATTTAAGGTACCCAGATCTAATCCACCTTTAGACATAGGTTTTGTTAGAAAATCGCCAAAAGTTGCACCAAAGGGTCTTGTAAATATAAAGGCAATCCAGAAGAGAGCGACCTCATTGATTCGAGTATAATAATGTAAGCCAAGTATGATCAATATAATGCTCGCTGTTACCAATGCCCCTTGTAGATAACTAAGTCCACCTACATCTCCTAAAAAGTCACCAAATGCAGTACCCAAGCTATTCGATAATAATACCGCCAACCAAAAATAGATTTCCTTAGTTGGATTTGCTATTGGATAAACTTTTAGATTTTTAAATTTATAGTACCAAGCTGCCAAGATTAAGGCAAGCAAAGATGCCAAAATGAATGTTCCTCCTGTATAACCCAACTGAAGTGTTCGGTCTATATAATCAGATATTTCTGTACCAAGTGTAGTTGTTGCAATGATCACTAGCCAGAAAATCAAAGGCACATATTTATTAAAGTAAACTTGGATGAAAAGTATCAGTATGAAAAATGATAAAGTGATGGCAATGCCCATATCGTAACCTAAGCCTAATGTCATTGAGAGGTAATCTCCGAGTGTTTCGCCCAACGTAGTGGCTACGATTTTCATGAACCAAAAGAGTAATGTGATTTCGGCTATTTTGTTTATTTGACTTTTCATTATTGAGTGGCATATTATTAGGAATAATCAAGTGAAGACCTCTACGACTAGAAATCTTCACCTGTATGAAAAAACTATTTAACTAATTTTCTTCAATGTCAATATTCTGGCACTTGGTGTTGCCCTGTTTGTGAGGTATATAAGTTCAGTTCCTCCATTGGAACTCCTGATGTCTTGAATGCCCTAATGCTGTTTATGAACAGTTCAAATATTGAGGCAAAATTAGCATTGTAAAATCGTCTAGCTGAAGTACGCATAAAAACTGATTTTAAAATTACTGGCCTGAAATACTTTGCAGCATCTTCACCATATTTATAATCCTCAAATATGATATTAGGCGTAAACCCTCCGACTTGGCTATGAATGGTTTTTGTAGTAAAAATGCTACACCCATGTATTGCAGGTGTTTTTAGTCTAAGTAGAGGTAAAAACAGATGAGAGTAACCCCAGAACATCGCTCGATAGGATGCCTTTGGCTCAGCGGCATACACGATCGTACCCGCTACTTCTATGTTCTTATCTACCAGCTCAGCCATTGCTTTTGCTAGAAACTGGTCAGGCATCAATCCGTCGGCATCTAAAAACAAGACTCTTTCGTTTTTGGCTAAATTCAAACCATAATTTCTTTGATTAGCTACCCCTTTTGGTCCAATTGTTAACGTGATATCTTTATGCCATGCATCGGCTTCCTTCTGAGCTACCAATAATGTATGGTCTTGAGAGCCTGCATCTACCACGATGACTTCGTAACCTGTAAAGTCTTGATTAAAGATAGATCTTAAAAGCTTTGGTAAATACTGCTCTTCGTTTAATGTGCAAATAACTATTGATAGCATGATTTTCTAATTTTTAGCGAATAAAGGAATAATTGTAGGCTCTAAACTCCCTGTCCCTACATCTCTTAAATACAATAAATGCGACTTGCAACCATCCATAAATGAATAAGATTGATACCATTCTTGACAATCGTTTTCTGCTAAGACATCTTTAATAATTGCCGTAAGGGCAGGGTAGTGAGTATGGCATACTCCAGGGAAAACATGGTGTGCAATGTGCAGATTAAAGCCTCCAAAAATGAAGTTAGAGAACATACTATCGACATTAAAATCAATGGCTGACATTATCTGATGCCTCACCCAAGAATCGTCAATGACTCCTGAACTGATATGATCTATATGACTGACTTCTCTTACATGATGAGAAATCACAAAAGTGAACATCATGAATATAGAAAGTACCATGTGCATTGCAAAATAACCGATCAAGATAGTAACAATACTAAAATCTGTAAACATATATGGAATAGCTATAAATACCGAAATCTGAAACAATTTTGACACTAGAAAAATCACCCATTCTGATGCAGGTATTCTTCCCATTCTAAGGTTGCCATGTTCTTTTGATAACATCATTTTTAAGTCTAAGAAAAACATCAATACCAATGACCCAAAGAAATATATAAATGTAGCATAGATGTGTTGATATTTGTGAAACCATTTGATGTCTTCATTAGGATCAAGTACAATGACACCGCCCATATTCATATCACTATCTTGCTCATATACATTTGGAAACACATGGTGAGAATAGTTGTGTCTAATCTGCCACAAATACCCGCTTAAGCCTTGGATCACAAAAGCAGCTCTAAATATAAAATTATCGATTTTGGCATTGCCTGTTACAGCATGGTGAGCCGCATCATGTCCAGTATTAATTCCTAAGAGTAAAAGGGCAATACCTAACATGACTGCATTGATTACAAATAGTGCTTCACTGCTAGTAGAAAGCATCAGTGTATAGAATACGATGAATAAGATGCTAAATGTTGCCGTTTTTATCCAAAATAACCTATCTGCTTTCTTTGACTTATCTTGATCTGTAAAGTAAGCTTTTTCTTTCGCTAAGATCTGGCGATATATTTTAGTCTTTTCATCAGAAGAAGCGTATCTTAAAGGTATGGTTGCAAATCTTTTATTATTCATTTTTAGTTGAGTTAATTGTTGTTTCTAATTATTAACATGAATACGAAAATGTTGGTAGGGTAGGTTGCCTGCAGATGATTATTTCTGAAAATATCGCAGATGAACAAGAGACTCAGCAAAGGTGTTGTGAATGTGTAGTTGTCAGAATGCCTAAATGCTATTGAAATGACTAAAAAAGCTGCTGTATTTTATTACTTATTATATAGACGAATAAACCGTTGGGTTGAATACTTCAAAATGCTTGTGTTCAATGGTTTTTAATAAAATTGGATATAAAATATACTCCAATTTTCAACTAAAGGATTTTAGCCTTTCAGGCGTCCTCAGCTTATGATTTTACTAACATTTGTATTTCTAGTTGAGCACTGTTGGCATCCATAACTTTTATGAAATAAATGCCCGATGGATATTTGGAAATATCTAATTTATGATTAATGCTATTTGGATTGATCTTTTGAATTACCTGACCCAATGCATTCAATAGTTGAATATATCAAAATACTAACGGTTGATAAAACTGGGATTAATAATATTGTTTTACCCTACAATAGTATAAAAGATGATCTTCAGTTTACTGCCCTAGCAGAATTGACAGATTGTGACTTTAGTATTATTACTTTAAATGGTAATGTAGTTGTAAAGAAGCATTTTGATCAACTATCTTTCGGTGTGAAGCAAACAATAGATGCCACCAACCTGGGTAGTGGTTTATATTTTTTAGTATTTAATGAAAGATATAGCAGTCCTCAGATTTTGAAATTTGTTAAGGTTAATTGAGACCGATTTTCCAAAAGGAAGTGGTATGTTTTTTTCTGATATTTCTAATATATACTCAGCAAATTTGAAAGGAAAACTGAAATTTGAGTTCGATTATTATTCATTACACAAATAGAACTATTATAAATCGAAAGATGAAACAGTACGTTTATGATCTATGTGTCTATGGAATTTGTTAAAATGTTACGTGACTTGCACAGGACTAAATAATATGTTTTTAAAATACTTCTACATATTAAATTTACCAATCAAGTGAAAAGATAATAATATTTTATAAATTTGTAATCAATTTAACAAATAACTCAAAGTCTAAACCTGATATTTCAGTCCAAGACAATTGTATAAAATTTAACACAACTCCATGTTGATGAAGAACTTTTTTACGCTTTGCTTACTATCGCTTTCTGCACTATTAATTGGACAAGATGTCCATTTCACTCAATTTACTTATGCACCCCAATCCTACAACCCTTCCTTGATTGGAGGATATGCAGGCACTTATAGAGCTGGTGGCATACTTAGGGACCAATATAGCACAGATGGAGTCAAAGGCTATAAAACGGTAGAGATAAACGTAGATGCTCCGATTATTAGAGGTATTAGAAATCAAGATTGGATAGGTGTGGGGATTAGTTTTGACCAAGACACAAGAGGGTCGTTCTTACTCAAAGAGTCAATTACTAGACTAGGAGCAGCATATCACATTGGATTAGATAAAAAATCTACAAGATACTTTTCTATCGGAGTTCAGTTTGTAAACTCTTCACTTTCATTACAAAATAATGACTTATTAACTGCGGGAGCAATTACAACAGAGAAGAAAGATCCAGATTTAGAAAGATTACTGAAAGGCGGTGGAGCAGGCAGCTCTGGTGGGGCAGAGGGTCCAACAGCAAGTTTTAAAGACTGGGTTGCTGGTTTTTCATATACTGCTAAGAGTAAAAAAGGTAATTTCAAAATAGGACTTTCTGCAAGTCAATTTTTGAAAAATAAGATTGCTTTCGATGCAATTTATGACGATCCTTTTAAAATTGTTGGATTTTTCCAAATGTTTAGATTGATCAATAAGCAATTGGCTATTGAGCCAGCGGCAGTATTTCAATCAATAGGCAGAGGTGGTGGATTTGAGATATCTGCTCATAATATGTTTTCATATAAATTAAAGAAAGACAGTGACCTTAGATTGAAAGCAGGGATTGGAGCTAGAACAGGTTCATTTTCTCCACAGTTTTTGGTTGGTGCTAGTTACAAAGGGTTTTCAGGTGGAATAGCTTATGATATCCCAGTTAATGGAGTGCAAGGTGCAGGAGGTACACAACAAGCGTTTGAATTGGCCGTTGGTTATATAGGTATTATAGCAAAAACACCAAAGACAGAACCAATTATCTTGTGCCCAAGACTTTAATCCCTGAATGATATAATAAATAAGACATGATCAATAAATTAATATATACTTCTCTATTTTCATTATTTGCTTTCTTGCTAGTCGCACAGCCTACTACTAAAGTGACTTACGAGATGAAATTAGCAACTGCTGACAAAGCAGCCAAATCTTTTGATTACTACAGTGCGATTGATTGGTATGGTCAAGCTTATAAAGAAAGTAAAGACATAAACCTTCAAATAGCTATTGCTGATTTGTATGCTAAGGCAAGAGATTACGATCGAGCGATGAAGATTTATCAAAGGGTTATTAATCGAGATAAAAATGGTGAATACTATGACTTGAAACTCGATTTAGGTAGAATGTACAAGTATCAAAGTATGTATCCTGAAGCAATAGTTGAGTTTAAAGCCGTATTAGCAGATACAGAGGTCGATGATGAACTTAAGGTCATTGCTAAGAAAGAACTTGCAGGTATTGAGGCGATGGATAATTTTAACGATAACCTTGAAGCAGTAATAAACTTTTTACCAGGCAAAGTAAATACAGCATCTGCCGAATCTTCTCCAGCATTGACTCCTGATGGGACATTGTATTTTTCTACTTTTAACAGAAAGAGAGAAATAGTATTTGACGGTGAACAGGGTGATTTTCATGCAAAAATATACAGCGCTGAGCCTAGTGAAAAAGGTGAATTTGAATCGACAAAAGCACTGGGAGATAAAATAAATAGAGAAGGGTTTAATAGTGGTGGAGTTTCTTTTTCAAGAGATGGTAAAACGATGTACTTTACCCGAGCCAAACTGATGAACAATGAAGTTGAGACCTCAACAATTATGTTATCAAAAAACAGCGATAGAGGTTGGGGTGCTCCAGAAGTCTTAGCTAGTTTACAAGGTGATTTTATCTGTAAGCATCCTTATGAAGGAGAATTGTTTGGTAGAAAAGTATTGTACTTTACATCTAACATGGATGGTGGAGAAGGTGGATATGATATCTATTATTGTGATATAGATGGCGATAAAATAGGACTACCAGTAAATCTAGGTAATTCTGTGAATACTCCAGATGATGAAATAACACCATTTTATATGAATGGTACTTTGTATTTTTCTAGTAATGGTCATCCTAATATTGGAGGGCATGACATTTTCTATTCTACATGGAACGGAAGTGCTTGGGATAATCCAACTAACATGGGTTTCAACTACAATACATCATATGATGATATGTTTTTGAGATTTGACTCTAAAGGTACTACTGGATATTTGGTATCCAATAGACCTGATAAAAACAAACAAAAGATAAAAGGAAACGAAGCTTGTTGTGATGATATTTATGTCGTAAATATTAAAGAATTAGTCATACAACTAGCTACTACAGTAGAAGATGATAAAGGGCCTTTAAATGGATCAAAATTGGAGTTGTACGATTTGACTTTAGGAGCTTATCCTGATTCTAAAACAAGTGTTTCGTCTAACACATTTAATTTTCCTTTGAATGCTGATAGATCTTACAAAGCATATATAACGAAAGAAGGATATTTCCCAGATTCTATAGAGTTTAATACCAATGGTATCATTGATGATTATACTGTGACTAATAAGGTTATATTAAAAATGAAACCTGTAGATGATAAGTCAGACGTAGATATTTATACGACTAATGAACCAATTAGACTAAATAATATCTACTATGATTTTAACGATGCAAAGATATTACCCGCAGCAGAACAAGACTTAAATGTATTATTAGATTTAATGTATCAGTATTCTGATATGGTTATTGAATTATCCTCCCATACTGACTCAAGAGGTAAAGCTCCATTTAACGAAAAGCTTTCGCAAAGAAGAGCTGACTCAGCAAGAGATTGGTTGATTAATGAAGGAGTAGAAGCTAATAGAATCAAGCCAGTAGGATACGGAGAGTCATTGATTATCAATGGTTGTACAGATGGAGTAAGGTGTAATGAAGCGCAGCATCAAGAAAACAGAAGAACTGAATTTAAGATTATTTCTGGGCCTACAACTATCGAAATTAAGAAAGAAGTACTTCAAAAAAAAAAGTAGATAGTTATCCAAAAGTAAGTGGAAAGCAGTTTATCCAAATAGACAGTTTCCCCATCATTACTTTTGATAAGAATGACTTTCATGTTGGCGAAATACCTAAAGGCACAATCCGAGAAGTAGAATTTAACTTTACCAACACAGGTAATGCCACTTTGTATATCGAAATAGCCACTAGTTGTAAATGTGCAGAGATTTATTACCCTACAGAGCCAATTAGACCAGGTGAAAGTGGGAGGATCGTAGCATTGTATGACACAACTACGCAAGATTTGGGTGAAATCAAGAAAACCATAGACATTGTAGCTAATACAGATCCTATTGTAGTGGAAGCCTTTTTTAGAGCCACAGTAGTTTTACCTAATAAGAAAGGATAAAGTTTAATGGATATATATTCTTTACTTGCTCTTTTATTTAGCTTACTATATATCGTTTTTGCCGTAAAGAACAGTAAATGGTGTTTCCCATTTGCCTTTGTAGGCAGTTTGATATGGGCATTTGCAGACTTTAGTATATATAATTTAAAGTTCGATGGTGGATTGCAAATATTTTACGCCATCATGGCCATCATTGGCTGGTTGAAGTGGGGGAGTGCTGATACTAATACCAAAGCCAATCAACAAATACAGTCAATACCTTTAGTTAAGAATATAATCATAATAGCTGTTGGGCTATCCTCTACCTTTTTTTTAGTCGAGTTATTAAATCATTTTACGTCTACAAACCTACCGTTTTTAGATGCTGGTACTACCGTTTTTTCAGTTTTTGCCACTTTCATGCTGATCTATCGTAAAATCGACAATTGGATTTACTTGTTGATTTGTGATCTACTTTATATCTATATTTATTATGCACAGGGTGCTTACTTTTTTGTTGTTGTAATGGTCATCTATTCTATACTTGCCGTCATTGGATTTTATTCATGGTTAAAGTACTCAAAAGAAGAGGTATTTGAATAAGAGTAACAAATTATTATTTCTATTATGGCAGGAGTTACCATAGCTTCTATAAAAGAAATTACAGGCTTAGA
>JBBKVK010000050.1:0-9393 GCA_037968395.1 Saprospiraceae bacterium
TCAAATTTAAATTCAATTATTAAAGATAAGGTTATTGAAATTAATAAAAAATCTATGGACCAAATCTCACAATTATCAACGTCAACGTCCGTTTATATACTATTAAAAAAACCTTATCAAGCATTTAATCAATTGTTAATTAAAAACCGATACACTATCTTACTCGATGCAGTGCAAGACCCAGGAAATGTGGGAACTATCATCAGGATAGCTGATTGGTTTGGTATCCCTAATGTTGTCAGCAATCCAAAAACAGCGGACTTTTTCCATCCTAGAGTGGTACAGGCTAGTATGGGCTCGATTTGTCATGTAAATCTAATGAGATTGAATGATGAAGAAACAAATCAACTTGTAAAAGAAAACCATACGTATGCTCTTACTTTAGATGGAGAAGTATTAACTCCAAGTTCATTAGCTAAAACTGGAATTATTGTCATGGGGAATGAAGGGCAAGGGGTGTCAAATGAATTATTATCAATGATAAATCATAAAATCTACATACCAGGTTCAGGATATAAGGGTGCAGAATCGTTAAATGTATCAGTAGCTACAGGCATAATTGGATATAACATCTTAAGTAATACCAAAAAGAAAGTTTAAAGCACAAAAAAATAACATTTCTAGCTATCTTCACATAACATAATTAATTTTAATTTTGAAAGACAAAGAGCTCATAAAAAAGATACATCTACTCTTCGAATATAGGGAATTCCCATATTTGTTAGATTTAGCTGGAGCAAATATGATTCAAAGAGAAGACTTATTGCAAAAACTTATTCACCTTCAGTCAATGATATATTATTTGGATGAACAATTGGAAAGTAGATGGAGCCTTCAGTCAAAAGATTTGCTTAGTAATTGGAATGATATCTACGATTCTCTTTCAAATTTTGGATTAACTCAAGAAAAATCCAATCATTATGTCGCACATATTAAGAAATATCAAAAACATGAATTAGAATTAAGATCTAATCTTCTACCAACAAGGTTTAACATGGAGTATTTTTATTTTTACAAGTCTTGTGATGTGAAATTGCTTAGAAAATTGATTTACGATTATTTCCCTAAATTAAAAAAACACTCAAGCCTTGCAGATTGGAGGCACTTTGATTTAGTAACAGAAATAAACGATGACGTTGAAGATATATTTGAGGATACAACAACAATCAATGGAAATCGCTTTTTAATTTCTGTAATAGAAAGGGGATCACACTTCACCAAAACCTCTTTTACTAACTTCTTAAATTACACCAAAGAACAGTCTTCTTCTAGATTTGAACATCATAGTAATCCACTTAAAGACCTTATCCATCAGAAAACAATAGAAAATGCTAATGTTACAAAAGAAATGCTAATGAACAATCTTAATGCATTTAGAGATTATGATTCCAATAAAATAGCATTATTTAACCATATGAGTATTAAAGATATTCATATAGCAAACTAATGTTTGGTATGAAAAAAAATAGGTCTGTTAAAAATAGAACAAAATGGCAAAAAATAAAAACGCAGCAAATATTTTAAAGGAAATTAAAGGCATAGAAAAACTGCTACAGTCTGATCCAAACAATATATCTCTCAAAGTTAGGTATGGTAAATTATTACTTAAATCGGGTAACTTAAACGAAAGTGAAAAGATATTTCACACATTGATTAAGTCAGATCCTAACAATCTTCAAGCAAAGCAAGGTTTAGTGGAAGTTTATTTTGAAAAAGGTAATTATTCGACTGTGATAGTTATTTCGGAAGAGTTAGCACAGAAAAAGCAAGAAACAGAAAAAATCAAAATCTTACATATTAAGGCTCTCCTGAAACAAAACTCAATGGCAGAGGCTCAAACTTTATATAACAAGTTAGTTAGCGAAAATCCTTTCATTTTTGATGATGAACTTTTGCAGGTTTTTGAAGACACTTCAAATATGGATGAAGAGTTCCGAGAAGATAATGATTTTGAGGAAGACTTCCCTTTTGGAGAAGATGATGAATTTGAAGATGAATTTGGTGATGGGTATTTTGAAAGGAGTTATAATGATCCAGATGCTATATTCGAAATGCTGGAAGAGGTTTTGCTAATTCGTGAAGGAAATCTCTTTTTTGATCACATCATCGGGCTTAACAAAGTAAAGGAGATGATGAAATTTAAGTTTGACTTTTTTAGGAGTGATAAAAATTTACTTAAGAAGTACAATAGGCCAATTAGATCCTCGATGATGATGTATGGCCCAACTGGATGCGGAAAAACCTACATAATGAATGCTTTCATCAATGAATTCTTGTGTAGTATTATTCCATTAGAAATTGTTGATGTAAAAAGTATGCCTAGTCTAGATAAAAAGGGCATACTATCTTTTGCATTCAATTATGCATCAGTAATTAAGCCTGTGACTATATTTATTGACAACCTCGAAGTGTATGCACCTAAACAAGATGGCTATACAATTGACATTACAATAAAAGCACTCCAATGTTTTGAAGGTTTAAAGTATAACTTAAATCAAGTCGGTGTTATTGGGGCCAGTTCAAACCCCTGGAAGATTGAGCCTGATATGTTTAGGTATGGCAGGTTTGATGATCTGATATTCGTGAGTCCACCGACTAGAAATGACAGATCTCTATATTTTGTTAACTATCTATTCAAAAAGAATACAGGGTTAAAAAAACATTTAAACGAATTACTAGACAATACCAAGGGGTTTTCTTATGCCGAATTGGCCCAAAGTATTGAAAGAGCGATATTCTTAAGTTCTAAGGATCGGTTACAAAATAAAACTATTAAATTAGATCACTTATTAGATGCAATTACATCTATAGACCCATTGATAATCTATTGGCTGGAAGATTTAAGTCGAAATACAGATGGAAATAAACGCTTACAGCATTTATTTAAAGAAGGGCTCGATTATGTTTTAGATTAATCACATAGATAAGACATTTGCCATCTCTAGGAGATCCACATTTAAGGGTTTAGGGTTATTTATGGCCTCTTCAAATGAAGTAAAACTAATTTTGTCATTTATTACTCCAATTGCAACCCCTTGCTCTCCATTTAATAGACCTTTGATTGATGCATATCCAAGTCTACTTGCTAATACTCTATCAAAACATGATGGGGCACCACCTCTCTGTAAGTGACCAATGATTGTAACTTTTATCTCTACGTCAGGTAATTCTGTTTGAACTTTAGCTGCTATTTCCATGGCATTTCCATTTTTATTACCTTCTGCTACAATAACCATATTAAATAATTTGTTTCTTCTAGCTGCTTTTTTAAGGTCATCCACCAGTTTTTCTATTGGCAGGTCTGTTTCTGGTACAAATATATTGCCAGCACCACTTCCAATCCCTGTATGTAAAGCAATATAACCGGAATGCCTTCCCATAACCTCAACAAAAAACAGTCTGCTGTGAGAGTCAGCTGTATCTCTTATCTTGTCAACAGCATCTACTGCAGTATTAATTGCAGTATCAAAGCCTATTGTATTATCTGTTCCAAAAATATCATTGTCTATAGTCCCAGGTAATCCAACAAACGGAAGACTATGTTCTTCCATAAATATTTTAGCTCCAGCAAAAGTACCATTTCCTCCAATAGCAATACATGCATCTATATCATGTGCTTGTAGTGAGTCATAAGCCTTTTGCCTTCCTTCTGAAGTCATAAACTCTTTGCTTCTAGCTGTTTTTAGAATCGTACCTCCCCGATGGATAATGTTGCCAACATCTCTTTTTTCAAGTCTTTTGATTCTGCCTTCTATCATTCCTTCATATCCACCGTATATACCATACACATGTAGATCATGATATATTGCTGTTCTAACCACTGCCCTTACTGCAGCATTCATGCCTGGGGCATCGCCTCCACTAGTAAATACAGCCACTCTTTTGATTTCTTTAGTCATAATTGTTAATATGGTATTCTATAAGTTTTGTATGCGGAGATTTAAGTATCTCCCCTGTTTGTATATTTCTTTCCTGACACACTTCTTTAAGCTGATCCTGAAAAGCATATGCTATAGAACCAACAAAATGTAGTTTACTAATTTTAATATGTGGCTGATTTAAAAAATGTAAATGTACGAATTCTATAAAAATATTTTTTAAAAAATTATCTTTCCATTCACCGTCCATCTGACTTAAAAACATAGAGTAGTTACCAAGAACCTTTGCAGGGCTTTCTGATGTATATAATTTATTTATGATTGTCTCTCTTGTAAGTCCATATTCTTTGGCAAATAGTACTGCTATAAGTTTTGGCATTTCATTAAAAAAATATGCTTGTAACAAAGATTTACCGATATAGCTTCCACTACCATGATCTCCAAGTAAATAACCTAAAGAAGGAAAAGTTGCATTACATTCCTTCCCATTATAAAAACCAGAATTACTTCCTGTCCCCAATATGGCAACCCATCCACTATTAATACCACAAGTAGCTCTTGCTGCAGCTAACAAATCTGTATGTATTTCTATATCCTTGATTCCTTGCTCACTAAACAATTTGGCTATTGATTCTTTAGCTTTACTTGATGAAGCTCCTGCTCCATAATAATATATCTTTTCTGTACTTTTTAAATGTTCAAGCACATCGACAGTAATAAAATTTGTATCCGGTGTAGTAGAATATGTTGGATTATAACCCGTTGTTTTATATTGACTTTTTACACCATTTTGATTAATAAAAACCCAATCAGCCTTTGTAGAGCCAACTTCTAAAATTAATCGAAGGGACATATGATTGAATTGTTTTTCGTTTAAAAAGTCAAAAGTACAGTTACTTTTTTAATAAAAAAAGCCTGTCCAAAATACTTTAATTTCAGACAGGCGGCTCCCATTTACGAATAAAAATACAGTTATTCAACTTTTGCAATCATCTCCCGTAGAGAAACTGCGATATCTTGTCAATTGAAGTTTTTTGGGGAAACACTTCAAATATGTTTGATTCTAAATTAGGGTTCTCAAGGTAACCTAAGTATGCATCACCATTTTCTGTGGTAGATAGTGAAATGAAATACCAACCTTCGCTGGTCATTGGTTTTGCAATTAAACCACAAAACGTACTATTACTATCTTCCAAAGGCTGCAAATTTACAACACTTACTTGTTCTTTAAAAACAAAAAACACTTTTGTATTGTCTTTGTTGAACAATTCTGGAAGATTTACGCAAAATTTATCGTTTTCGATTGTGCTATTATCAAAATAATTACCTATTCCTATCCATCCAAACTGATCTATGGAATACTTATAACCAAAGCCAAAAATCGAGCCACTCTCCCCTACCACTTCCCAATCGCCTATAGATAAATCATAATTACCCCCTGGGTTCATTAACTCAGACCATATAAATGCTGATGATTTTGTCGTTCCAAAATACATTTTACTCTGATCATCAACTTTATCTTTATCTCTTGGATGCTTGATTGAAATCTTATTATTAGTATTGATTTTCATTTGATCACCTTCCAAACTTCTAATATCGATATTCATTAAAGTTGAAGTATAAAAGACTGAACCCTCTACTTTTGTACTATATCCTGTTAGTATTGATTGTCCTGAAGAAACGACATCTATCACATATAACTTTGCTTGTCCATCAAATATCTCTCCGTTAGAATTTAACAATGAACCTACAGGAATAGTAACAACCATGTTTGTGGATGTTACTATTTGAGATTCAACATTAGCATTAAATGAGTAACTCTCTGTATTATCATTTATTTTATTGATGAGGTTATCTATTTGCCCTATATCTCTATATGGTTCAAAGACTTCAGAATCTTTGCCACATGATATAAGAGTTAATCCTATCCAAAATGCGAATGCATATTTTATTTTAAAATAATTGCTCATTTATAGTAATTGTATATTGATAATCGGTTTCTAAATTTTATGCTTTACTCCAAACCCTATTCCTATAGTAGTATATTTTTGGTTGAGAAGATAACTATTAAGAGTGGTTTTATTAAGGTAATGACGAAGGTTTGGTTCCACAAAAATATCAGTACCATGTCCCAATTGGTAATTTAGGGCAAAACCTAAATAAATACTTGTCCCTATATTGGTGTTGAATGCTTTATAATCACCTGTATTTGTTGTAAAATCAACTGGAGTTAAAGTTTCAGGATTTAAAAATTTACCTTTCTGAGCGAACTTCAAATTAAACATTGGGCCTGCTGTAACAGAATAATACATTCTTTTTTTATATCCCCATTCATATGTAAATAATAAAGGAATATCTAAAATTTTGTATTTATTCTGACTGACTACATTTAATGATCCTGGTATAGAAACTTGTTTAGTCATTTCAGAGCTATCTGTAACAACTCCGTTCTCCCAAATATACTCTTTAATTATTACTGTTTGAGTCCTGTTAGAGTTCGGATCAACATACTTAAATGTTTCATTTATTTGACTGTAATTAACACCTGTTTTAGCACCAAACCCCATTGGAAGCAGGAAACTTAACCTCATTCCCGCAGAATAAGAATAATTTGAATTTTCAGTCTGGTTCCTTACATTTAAGTAATCCACTTCTGATATAGGTCCATTATAACTCAACTCTCTCATGCTTATTTCGTTGCTATAATACCCTTCAATAAAAACACCAAATCTTGCATTTGAAAAGCTTGGGCAAATCAACCTTTTTCCACTCATGCTTTGCAAAAGTTCTTCAAAGTTTGTATCATCATTTAGTTGAGGAATCTCATAAGTAAGCACATCTATTTCTTCTAAATCTAACCGTTCTTGATCATTATTTTTTAAGAATTCTAAATTCTTTGCTTTATTTACGATTGTGTTGTATTGTTCATATAATGATGCAACATTTTTTTCAGTTGTTTTTAAATCAAAAATTTCTCTCTGATCATCTAAAGAATTATAATTACCTATAACATTGAGATTTGTATTAAACACATCAGCATTTGTTGTCAAACTAACCTTTTTATTAATTAATTTTGATTTGTTAGTTACATCAGTTTTAGTTCTATTGGAATTGGATAGGTCTAATTTTTGTAGCATGTTCGAAGCAGCAGCCTTTTGCTCAATTGTGGTTTTTGAACTAGCAGATAATTCTAAATCCGTATCATTTTTAACACCTCCAGACTCCTCCGTAGTTGGGCTATCAAATTCATAGAGGTCTGCTGTTTTCTGATCTTCTTTGAGAATATTGGATTGAATGATGTTATGATTCCAGGATAAATACCATGCAAATCCAACCGCAACTATAGCTATACTAAACATAGCTAACCACCAATGCTTAAATGTAGATTGTTCTTGGATTGGTAAATTAGCAGATATCTTACCCCAGAGATCTTTGTTTACTGGGGAAGAATATCCTTTTAATTTATCCTTTATATTTTTGTCAAATTTGTTCATACAGCAATCTTTTGAAGATTTAATAATTTTTCTTGTAACATTCTTCTTGCTTTAACTAATTGTGATCTTGATGTGCTTTCTTGCATACCTAGCATGTCAGCAATTTCTTTATGTGAATATCCTTCTAAAGCGTATAAGTTAAAAACAGCTTTATAGCCTTCTGGTAATTCTGATATTAGTTCTAATAGTTGTTCCTCAGATAGTCTTGATATGATTTCTGGCTCAACTGCTTCATCTGGTAGGTGTTCATACCCATTTATTTCATGAGTAATAGATTTTTTAGAGATTGATCTTAAAGCAGTATTAATAAATATTTTTTTGATCCAACCATTAAAACTTCCACTATTTTCATATGTTTTAAGATACCCAAACACTCTAATAAAACCCTCTTGCAACATATCCTCTGCTTCATGGATATTATTAGTATAACGTCTACAAATACTAAACATAATTCCAGAATATGTATGAAACAGCTGCTCTTGTGCCTTCTGATCTCCTCTCAGGCACAGATCTATGATCTGATTCAAATTTGGACTATTAGCCATTAATGGTGACATTATATTAACTGTATGAGTTACTCATTAAAATATCTGTTACATTAAAATATCTGATAAAGGATACTTGATATTCCTTAATTATTAGGTTTTACATATATAAGATAATAATAAGTCGTAAAACGCTGCCTGAGGGTGATAAATTAATCAAGATCTTCAGTATCCTCTGGCAAATCTACAGGGGCGATGATATCTTTATCAATTTTCTTTGTTTGAGTATCATCTTTATAATCACCTTTAGCCCATTTTTCTGCTTTTGAGAAAAAGTCATCGGTACCGTCTAATAAAGTCCCCCCAGCATTTAATGTTTCGTCTGCAAATTCCTTTTTTGGTTTAGCTGCTTCTTCCTTTTCGAACGCTATCGCTTTCTCCGTAAGGTCCTTTAATTTAGATTCCAGTTTGTCAGTAGCTTCTATTGCTCTTTCAGCCAGAGATTCCTTTATATTATCTGCTTTTTCACTCAATTTTTCTCCTAACCTTTCAGTTGCTGATTTAGCATTATCAACGATATCACTGCTTGTACCAAGTACTGCTGCCCCTACGTTTTCAGTTATATTTTTTGCTTTATCACCAAGAGATGAACCTGTTTCAATTACTGTACTACCTACTTTTTCTGCAAGATCTTGGGCTTTATCTCTTAAGCCTTCTGTAGAGTCAATTACCTTACTACCTACACTTTCTACAAACCCTTCTGTTTTATCTTTCATATCTTCAGCAGCAGAGTTTACTTTGCTACCCACATTTTCAACAAGATCTTGGGCTTTGTCTTTTTGTCCAGAAGTTGAATGTAATATTTTATTTCCTACTCCTTCTACCATGTCTTCGGCTTTATCAACAAGATCTGAAGTCTTATCCATCACTCTTCTGCCAAATTGTTCTGTTGCACCCATTGCCTTTTGCACAGTTTCATTTTTAGCAATTTCCTCTGCTTTATCTCCTACATATTCTTCAACATCATGGGCTACTTCCTTAGCTTTCTCTACTGCATCTTCTGCTAGATCTTTGGCTTTGTCATATCCCTTTTCTGCCATATCAGATAACGACTCTCTTAGACCACTTGTCTTTTCTTTTACCATATTACTTGCATCTGACGCCATATCCTTTGCCTTGTCCCCTAGCTCTTCAGCTTGGTCAACTACATAGTCTTTGGTTTTTTCTGCTGCCGATTTTGCAACAGATTCCGTTACAAATAGTAATTTTTTTAAAGAGCTAAATATTCCCATTTCTATTATCTTATTAGTTTTTTACGTTAAAATTTCAAGTGCAAAATACTACTTATTTTAGAGTTTTTACAATCTATTAATACACAAGAATTTAAGTGAAATTTTATTTAATTAAAATTATAAATAGATATATATATATCATATTGAATATCTATGTTTTACACGATTTTAATAGTACAATAGACCATAAGATAAATTTATAATAATTCCTACAATTATTATTAATACTTTTGTTTATAGCCAT
>JBBKVK010000051.1:0-16307 GCA_037968395.1 Saprospiraceae bacterium
GTTCTTAATTTAGGAAATTTTAAACCTGTATTGTGGATGTGCAGTGATTAGTGAAAAGAGTGGGTTATTTGGAGTAAAAGACTATTACTTACTTGGCGTTTGTGAAATTAATATTTCCATCATTTTCCGAGCTGAAAGCCTACCTTTTTGTTCTATTAAGTTGATTGGGGTATCATCACCAATTTCATATGTAATACCAACTGCATTAAAATATTTGTAAAACCAGTTTTTTGAAACAGGAGTCTTGGGCATAGAGGTTTTTTCTTCAAACTCAAATTCTTTCATTTCTGTTTTCATTTCATTTAACCACCTATCTTTAAAATCAGGCAATCTCGAAGGTTTTAACGCTTCATTGTTGGTATAGAAGATATCATGATAGGTAGAATGAAAATCTAAGGCAAGTACTACGTTTTTTCTGGATTTTCTTACAATGTGATCTACCGTTTGCCTTATTTCTGGTTGATTGTAATTGGCCCAATCTCTATTTAAATCAACCCCTCCTTGGTTGTGTCGCCAAAATCCTTCATCTACTCCATCAGGATTTAAGACAGGATATATTAACACATTATACTTTTCTAAGAAATCATCATTAAGTTTAGTGTTTCGAACTAACTCTTCCAAAAAATATTGGAAAGCAAACCAGCCTGTAACTTCGGGGGGATGTTGACGACAAAGCAAAACGATAAATGGGTTTCCGGGATGTTTTATGAGTTCCAAATACTTTAAGGGTCTTCCTCCTTTACTGCTGCCATAGATTTTGTATGGCAAATCATTAACTTGACTCAGCGAATCCAACCACTGGTCAGACATGGTTGATGTCACCAATTTTTGAGCACAAAGGATGGTAGCTATAGTATCAAGGTGCAATTTTATTTTTATTTTATGCTCTGATATAAATTCAATTGCAGCACTATCAACTTCTGTATATTGACCATTTTTTAATAACTTTGGATGGTATCTGTGTTTATCATTTCCATAATCTAAAGTTATGTATTTGGTAGACTCTCTTTTTGGTTTTAACATAAAAGCATACCAAGGGCTGGAGTTGATGGGTTCGTTTTCTGGTTTTATAAAGGCAATATAGCTAGAATCATTTAATTCTATCATCTCCGACAAAGCTGCTCCATCAAACTTATTCGTAACTGACAATGAATTGAACGTCCAAATCCGTTTTTCTTGAAGTCTAATTGGTTTGTCTGTAGTGTCTTTGATATCTTCTAATACTAACTTATTTGCTTTATACTGGAGTCGACAGGAATTAAATGTCAGTATAAAAAGTACTAATGCATAAAATAATTTATTGCCTAACATAAGAAGGTGATTATTTTATGAGAAGTATTTTATCCGAAAACACGACTTCACCAGTAGTATTAGACCTTAATATGATGAGTGAAATTCCAGAGTCAATTAAGGGAGCTTCTGCTTTTGTAGATTCATGAGCAAAAACCCTTTCGCCATAAATAGTATAGATTTCTATTGTGTATAAAGAATTGTTCAAATTATCAAACACAATGGAGCCGTCTGAAATGGTAAATTCAAAAAGTGGCGATACCTCATCCGTAGCTGTAGATATACATTCAAATGTTTGTTCAAATGCATTTTGCATGATTGCCCAACCCGTTTCATTTTTCCTAAAGTAATCGAACTCTTGTTCTATATGAATAAATTTACCAGTAGTGCTGCTAGCGTTGTTTGTACAAGGATTTGACCCTTCATTAAGATATCGTCCTTGGGTATTTGTAAAGGCAGTAAGCCGTGTCCAATCCGTGTGTATGTGAACAATTTTAAAGGTAAGGTTCTGATCAATGTTTTGTAAATGAGACCTTAATTCATCAATTTTATCGATTGAAGGGCTCTGTCTTGTTCCATTGCTCAATATTAGATTGGGGTCTGAAGACAACTTGGCAAAACCATGCAATTGTATGAAAGAAGCATCTTCAAATTTCTCATTTAAAAACTCTGTTACAACTTGAAACATGCTACCATCATTATGTGCTATATCCGAAAGACGATACGTGTCATTATTTCCACAAGCCGAAGTCGTCCCAGAACATGACGTTGGAGACAAGCTATTGCACCGGTGAGTCCCAGAAATCATCAATGCTTTTGTGTTAATTCTAGCAAAAATATAAGCTCCTTGCAGTCCAGTATTTGAATCAAACCGAGGATGCGGGCATTGGATGACAGCATTTCGACAGGCTGTACTATTAAACACGTAAGTCCCAAAATATTTAGTACCTGAATTCAGTTTTTGGATGATAAAGTACTCTTTGTTAGTGGGCAAGGTACTGTCTATAAATCGAACAACTTCATACTCCATTTCTTCTGCTATAGCATTGGCTACTTGAGGGTTATTATTTAATATTCTATTTACAATTTCTCTGAATTTACTGATTTCTATGAGAGACGGATCTGCATATACATTGGTTGAGCTCCCAGGCATTTGCTGAATGATTGATTGCACATGTTCTTCTAGAATTCCAAAGACCGTTCGCTGACTTGTACCAATTTGAAGAATGCTTAAAAAAAGAATACCTATAAAACTCCTTCTTAACATAATAATAATTTTAAAAAAAGGGTGAGGAAAAATCCCCACCCTCTCTACATTTGTACTACACATTTATTCAATAACTACCACCTTTCGAGTAGCAATTCCATTTGCTGTTTCAAGGACAACAAAAAACAATCCCTTATCATTAAAATTAAGTTCTATATTGTTGTTCCCATTAAAAGTCTGAATTTGATTAGATGACACCAAATTACCTATTACATTAAAGCATTTAACAGTTATTAATTTACCTTGATTTTGGTAAAAGTTAAGATTCGCTCTTCCATTATTAGGATTAGGATTTATAGTCAAGGTCTTATCCAATTCTTGATCAATAGTAGATGTCTCACATGAGGTACAACTGCCAAAACAAAATGCATCTGTAACAATTGCTGCATTTTCTACCGTTAAAAATCTATTATTATCCAACGCACATTCGGCTGGGACAGATTCATCATCTCCCCAAGCATCGCCATTAACGATTTTATACTGATATGTATTCCCACCATTCAAATCTAGCGTCACTTCATAGATATTATCGCCATCAGCATCTGTCATAGTAGTTGTTGAAGGATCCCAATTTTGGAAACTCCCTGCAATGTGTACTCCTTTTGAAGACACAGTTTCTTTGCTCATATCTACTCTAAAAGTTACTGGATAAACGCCTTGGCAATTGCCACATGATGAAAAACAAACTGGATCAAGCACAAGAGCAGATGCCCCTACCGCTATAAATCTATTTCCATTCTTTGCACAAGCTGAAGGAACTGACTCCTCCATACCCCAAGCATTACCATTGACAAATTTGTATTCGTATTCCATACTAATAGGCAATTCTATCGTGATCTCATAGACTCCGTCGCTATCTGCATCTGTCATGACTGTAGCACCCGGATCCCAATTTTGGAAACTCCCTGCAATGTGCACTCCATTTGGAGAGACAGTAGTCAGGTTCATATCTACTTTGAAAGTGACATTGGCTGTTGGGTTGCCCATCATTACACATTGGTAATTGTGCTTACCTGCATTGTCCCAGAAGTCTGCATCAAACACAATCCACTCACTATTTTCTGCATTATTACCAGCACTTAAGGCCCAATCACTATTAGGACCACAAACAGTAGGTTTCCTGATCCATGTATGTTCAGCTCCAGCTTCTACCACACCAGCTACGTCCCAATTGGCTGGTACATCAGCTCCACTTTCTTTTCCAATCACATCTAATATAACCCGATCTTCGGGATTTGGACCCGTTTTCTTCACTATAGCAAATGCTTCATTACCATTGAATAAGGTAAATATAGGGGTCGTTGGACCTGTGGTATCTCTTAAAACAGAAAGAAATTCATCAGCATCTTGGTTCACAATTAAATACGTTGAATTATTACCGAGTGTTCCTTCCATTTCAAATTCTCTTTCAAACCAATTGCCATCATTGATGATCTTCCATATGGTATAATTTGATAAGTCAACGTCTGCACCAGTACCATTAAATATTTCTAAGTACTTATTATTATTTGAACCTTCACCGTATTCACTAAAGAAAATGTCGGTTGCATTATCGTAATTAGTTACAATGCCAGTACATTCATCTGTGTGTTGTCCAGCATCATCCCAGTAGTCGGCGTCATAAACAATCCATTCACTATCTTCTGCATTGGTACCAGCACTTGCCGCCCAGTTATTATTTGGTCCACAGATACTGGGTTTTCTTACCCAGGTATGCTCTGCGCCAGCTCCAACTACACCGGCTACATCCCAGTTGCCAGGAGACGTAGTGCCGCTTTCTTCACCGATAACATCTAAAATAACTCGATCCAAACTATCAGGGCCTGTTACTTTTACCAAAGCGAAAGCCTCATTACCATTAAATAAAGCAAAGTTTGGGGTCGTTGGACCGGTGGTATCTCTCAATGCCGCCAAAGTAGCATCTGCACTTTGATTTACGATCAAATAAGTAGCACAAGAACCTAAAGTACCTTCCATTCTGAATTCAGCTTCAAACCAATTGCCTTCATTTGTTATTTTCCAAATTGTATACGTAGAAAGGTCTACCGCTGAAGGAGTCCCATTGTAAATTTCTAAGTATTTGTTATTTGAAGAACCTTCACCGTATTCAGAAAAGTATAATTCTGTTGCCTTTCCACCTTCTCCTTGCACAGTAATCTTTTGAGAATGTGAAATTGTTCTACCACAATCGTCCGTGAAAGCCCATGTATAAACAACGGTGCCACCACATTTGGACGAATTATCTATAATCACAGGCATTACTGTTGTATTTAAAGGACATCCTGCTATCGCACCATCATTCGTTACTTCCAAAGCCATTGGGGCAGGAATATTGGCATAATCTACTTCTATATCCGATGGAGGATTCACAAAAAATGCTACTGGAGAAGGATTAACTGTAATGGTTTGGATGTGAGTGATCGTTCTATTGCATGGGTCTGTAAAAGTGTAAACAACAGATATTTGTCCTCCACACATATCTGCAGAACCCAAAACTTCTGGTGTTACCATGGTAGTCAAGACCTGACCACTTGCAGCAACAAAATTAGCTTCTATTGCATCGAACATAGATGGTATCATGTCACATCTAACAGACATATCAACTGGTGCTCCAACAAAGGTAGGAGCAGCAGGCAATGTAAATGTATGCTGGCCTGCATCATCCCAATAGTCCGCATCATAAACAGTCCACTCACTATCTTCTGTATTCGTACCAGCACTCGAAGCCCAGTCATTGTTTGGTCCACATACGGTCGGTTTTCTCACCCATGTATGCTCTGCTCCTGCGCCAATTACTCCAGCCACGTCCCAATTAGCTGGAGCAGTAGCACCACTTTCTACACCTATCACATCTAAAATTTGTCGATCAAGTAAGGTATCTGGTCCTGTTATTTTCACCAAAGCAAAAGCTTCGTTTCCATTGAATAATGGGAAAACAAAATCTGTAGGCCCAGAAGTATCACTTTGCATTAAAAGAGTAGCACCAGCACTAGCATGGACAATCATATAGGTATCATCATTGGCTAAAGTGCCTTCCAAAACAAATTCTCTTTCGTACCAATTACCATCGTTTGTGATTTTCCAAATGGTATATTGGCTTAAATCAATAGCACTTCCTGTACCATTATACAATTCCAAATATTTGTTGTTAGCGCTTCCTTCTCCATATTCTGAGAAAAACAAATCAAGGGTAACATCATTTGCTTGCGTACCACAATTAGTTGTGTGCATACCTGCATCATCCCAATAATTTTGGTCATAAACGATCCATTCGCTGTCTGTTGCATTGGTTCCTGCACTTGTAGCCCAATCGCTCTGAGGCTGACAAACTGTTGCCTTTCTCACCCAAGTATGTTCTGCACCGGCGCCAACTACACCTGCTACATCCCAATTGCTTGGTGACACTGTACCACTTTCCATACCAATGACGTCAATGATCACTTTATCTTCAGGGTTTGGTCCTGTAATTTTTACAATGGCAAATGCTTCATTTCCGTTAAAAAGAGCAAAATCAACACCTACTGGCCCAATAGTATCTCGTCTAGCAAGAAGTAGAGAATCTGCATTTTCATTGACAATAAGGTAGGTCGAACCATCTGCTAATGCTCCACCTAAAACAAATTCACGTTCGAACCATACACCGTCATTCGTGATTTTCCAAATGGCATAATTACTTAAATCCAAGACTTGTCCTGTTCCATTATAAAGTTCAAGGTATTTGTTATTCGATGATCCTTCTCCATACTCCGAGAAAATCAAATCTTGCACCTGTCCAAACATACCCAGAGGAACTGCTAAGATGGTGATCAATAGAATTTTTTGTAAAAGCTGTTTCATATTAAAGAGTTTAATAATTATTAAGAGATATATTATTGAAATAACCATGGTTTCACATCCATAAAATGGCCTCCTTGTCTGTCTATAGCTGCTTTATAGTTATCGTTATTTGTAGTTCTTTCGCTGATAGGGTATAACATTCTGAAAGGGATAATTAAGGAAGGATTAAAACTTGAATTCGAATTTGCAGGGATCGTCAATTTAGGATAACCCGTTCTTCTATAATCGGTCCAAGATTCAAATGGATTTTGTGCAAAAAGTGCTATGTATTTTTGAATGACAATTTTTTCTAACTTTTGTTCCATTGTCAAACCTGAACTAAGCCCTCCTTGAAATGCTAAATATGGATTGTATTGTTGAGAAGTAATGCCCAATGATTCCATACTTTGTAGTATCCCTTTTGTAAAAGCAGCAGATGCATTACCTTGGTTTAATCGGACCAAGACTTCTGCTTCAATAAATAAGAGCTCGTCGTACGTTATTAGGGCAAGTGGCGAAACACGTTGAGTTCTAACTAAAATGGTAGTGTCCAGCAAAAATACTTCATTTTTGCCTTGTTTTGTAACCCAATATTTAGCTCTTCTCGGATCGCTCTTTTCGTCCATGATTGCTTTTATTCCTACTCCAATTTCTAACTGTCTAGGTCGCTCTTTTCCAAATAATGCTAAAGGATTGCTCTCATTATCCGTTGCTAAAAATGCAAACGATGGTTGTTCACCTCTACTTGTAAATGATTTTGCGATATCATCCAGTATAGTTGGTAATACTGTATTATCTTTTGAATTAAGATGTAGTTTATATCGAGCTCTTAATGCATAGGTTGTTTTCAACCATCTTGAAATATCTCCTCTAAAGACTAAGTCATCCACTGCTGGCCCTCCAGCAACAGCAGGCGTTTCAAAATCTACTATAGCCTCTGTTAATAACATTATTATTTGTTGATAAACTACTTCTTGAGTATCATAGGGAGACTTAATGCTGGCGGTACCTTGTAAAGCCTTACTAAACGGGACATCCCCCCACATTGAAGTAGCCAAACCCAAGTTGAATGCCATTAACACTTTTGCAATCCCCGCATAATGTGGTTGGTTTGCTTCTTCTGCTTTGTCCATAATCAATTTACAATCTTTCATAGCGCCAGAATACAAGCCACTTTCCCAAAAATCAGATAATGTTTGTTCATCTATAAGGTAATTATTATACCCGAGCGGCTGCGCATCGACTCCTTCAAAATGTTGGACAATGATGCTCGAAACTCTGCCACCAATTGAAAGTATATTTCGGTAGGTTTGAACCGCGGCCGAAGGGAGAATTTCATTCATGTTTGCATTTGATTCTCGTTCTGGATCATTGTTAATATCACCAAAACTACAACCAAATTGCAACGAAAAAATTCCAATCAATAATAGTATATATAAATATCGCTTACCCATTTTATTAGAATTTTAAATTAATAGAAAAATTATACGATCTTGTATTTGGAAGATTAAAATAATCCCAACCAGTGTCGTTTGTATCTCCTCTTAAATTTGTTTCAGGATCCACACCTGTATACTTTGTTTTCAGCCATAGATTTCTGCCGCTAAATGTAGCAGTAGCTCCACTCAATTGTACTTTCTTAAACCAATTAGATGGCAAATTGTACCCAATAGAAACCTCTCTCAATCTCACCCAACCACCATCTTCTATATTGTCCTCAGCTAATCCTAAAAAACCATTTTTCTTCCATTTGATTCCTGCTGAACCATTGGCAGGGTTTGCAAAATCAACAGGTACTGTATTTTGTTCACCAGTAGCAGTTACTCCCTCATATATGTATCCTGTGACTCCTCTATCTCGTCCACTTTCTTCGCCTACTCCAAGGTTATTCAGAACTCCTTTTGTTCCATTGTAAATATCACCGCCATGCCTTACATCTAACAGAGCAGATAGGACAATATTTTTATATTTAATGGTATTTCTCATCCCGCCAATCCAATCAGGGTTTGGGTCTCCGACTTGGAGTTGTTGTGCTGCTGTTAATGGCCACCCATCAACTCCAATAACCAATTGACCTGCCTCATTTCTTTTATAAGCAGTGCCTACAAAAACACCATATGGCTGCCCCTCTAATGCTAGGGATGACAATGCAGAAAAACTTGCCAACTCCAATTGATCTATGCCTTCAGGAAGATCTGTAACAATATTTTTTGACTTTGTGAAATTTAAGTCAATGTCCCATTTAAAATTCTCTTTTCGGATGGGAGATAAACTTAAAACCACTTCTATTCCTTCATTTAAAATCTCTCCAGCATTAACAAAAGCGGAAGAATATCCAGATGTTGCAGAAATTTGCGATTGTACGATTAAATCCGTCGTAATCGCCTTGTAATAAGTAAAATCTATACTTGCCAACCCTCTAAACAGCTTCAAGTCCGTTCCTATTTCAAAGGTGGTAGTCTTTTCAGCTTTCAAGTCCGCATTACCTAATATACTCGATCTTTCAAATGCATTAACACCGAAGGCAGGAAAACTATAAGAGGGTAATAATCCATCACCACCAGCTATTGCTTGAATAAAATAATTTTGTGTCCGATAAGCTGGAGCATCATTTCCAACTTGACCATAAGAAGCTCTTATTTTACCATAGGAAACATACTTACTATCCGTCAATCCAAAAAGTTCTGTGAATTCTACTCCACCACTTACCGTTGGGTAAAAAAATGAATTATTTTGTTTGGGCAAGGTAGAAGACCAATCGTTCCTGCCTGTAAAGTTTAAATAAACAATATCATTCCAACCCACTTTTATGTCGCCATATACTCCAAATAATTTTTTTTGAGAGATGCTCACATCAGATTCAATATTTGCAGCATTTGTTAGGCTATAAAATCCTTGTTTTGTTAATTCCAGTCCTCTGGTGGTATTGGATTGATAATTAGAAGAAAAGAAATTATGCCCAAAGGTGGTTTCCAATCTCCATACTTCACCTATTCTTTTGTTGATATTTAATATCAAATCAGAGTTTATATCGTTTGACAAAATTGTTCTTTTGTCTATTCTACCATCTATTTCCGATCCGCTATTGATATCCCAAGCAGCATCTCTTTTATCAGAGTAACTATCAAGTCCTACTTTGTAGCTCACTTTTATACCTTCGGCCAATTTGTAGTTCAAACCTATTCCTTGAATGACACGATTAACATCATCTGTAAATGGTACTCTATTTACGGACCAATAAGGATTGTCATACAGCCCACTGCCTCTGTACGAACGTTGTTCTCCATCTGCAAAAATGTAGGATCTTTCATAATCTGCTGCTGCTACTCCTTTGTAACCTGCACCGTTGTCAAAAGAAATTGGGGTACGATAAAGGCCAATAGTGACACCTGAGAGGGCATTGCCTTTGTTTTTTCTATCACCACCAGATTTGATAACATTCGTATTGGTACTAAGAGTGAGTTTCTTTGTAAGATTTACATCAAAGTTGCCTTTAAATGAATACCTCGACCAAGTGGATTTTGGTACGATCCCCTGCTGAATCAATGATCCCCCCGAAATGTAATATCTCATCAAATCATTTCCTCCAGATACAGAAACATTATTATCAAAAGAATGTCCATTGGCAAAAAAATCTCTTTCTGGGTCGAAAATAGTAGCAGGAATTCCGTTGCCTGTTCCTTGAGCAACCAACCTTCCTCTTTCATCGTATTTATATGTTTGGTCACCGTCGTATTCCAAAGAAGAAATAGCAGGTCCATAACTATTTGCTTCTCCCGTTTCCGGGCCTTTATAAATAGCCTCTCCTCCTGAGTAAGTGCCTTGAGCATAGGTAAATTGTCTTGCGGGAAGCTTATTCACTTGAGACAAGCCATAAGACGATTTGATCTGTATCACAGGTACTCCTTTTTTACCTTTTTTAGTAGTAATGATCAATGCACCATTTGCAGCTCTAATCCCGTAAAGAGAAGTTGCCGCAGGTCCTTTCAAAACACTTACTGATTCGATATCATTTGGATTGATGTCAATTGCTCTGTTGGATACGTCTACTCCAGCATTTGAGTTACCAGCTGATGAATTATCAATCGGTATTCCATCAACAATGATCAAAGGATTGTTGCTTCCATTGATACTTTTATTCCCTCTAATTCTAATATTTGCACTAGCACCAGGAGCCCCCGAAGAAGAAGTAATCAATACTCCAGCCGTCTTTCCATTTAAAGCATTTACGATATTTGATTCGTTGGAATTGGCAATATCTTCAGCTTTTATTTCATTGACAGAGTAACCCAACAGCCTTTTATTGGCCTCAATACCTACCGCAGTAACGACTATTTCTTCTAACTGTGTATAATCTTCTTTCATCAAAACATTTAGCGGTCCGTTGCCATCTAAATCAATTATTTGTGTCACGTATCCAATATAACTAAACTCTAATTTTGTGATGTTATCTGGTAGCATCAATTCAAATTTTCCTTCAAAATCTGATATAGTTCCAATCGTCTTATCTTCGACTGCAATGACCGAAACACCAATCATGGGTTCACCGGTTCTACTGTCACTGATATTACCAGACCAGGACTCTTCAATTGCTATTTTTTCAGGTTGAATAACTTCCATCTTTTTTAGAATAGAGCCAGAACTTCTCTTTAAGACAATGTTCTTAGCATCTAAAAATTCATATTGAATAGCTATCCCTGTAAAAATCTTTTCAAGTATTTGACTCAGGTTCTCATTATAATTTGGTGCAGAAATCATTTTAGATTTTGAAAACAAACCTGCTTCATATAAGAAATTAACTTTCTTTTCTTTTTCTAATGTTTTCAATACCTCAAAAATAGATATAGAATTCGTTTTGCTTAATACTATGTTATTGTCTGTACTTGTTACCTGCCCTGTTAGTAAAAAAGAGGTGCTAACCAATAATAGTAATAGTAAATATCTTATCATTTCAAATCACTTTTTATAGTTAAAGTATCCCCATTTTCTTCCAATATTATCCCAAATAAAGCATCAAAAGCCTTCAGTAATGTTTTTAAACTATTGGTAGAAATTCGACCAGAAATCTTTTTATCTAAATCTAATTTTTCTTTATTTTCAATTGTTGTATTAAAGGATTCCTCTATTTGGACCAAGACATCACTTAAATTTGAATTATGAAATTCCCAGACATTATCTTTCCATGAATTTAAGTAATGCATACTCTTATCTTCCTTTACCACTAAACTTTTTTCGGTAAGAGATGCCGTGTAACCAGGCTCAATTATTTTATTTTCTCTGGTGAGTGTATTCTCAATAGCAATACTTCCTTCATAAAGTGAAACGATGGAAGATTTTGGCCGGGCTTTAATATTGAATTTTGTACCTAACACTGTTATCACTCCTTCTTTGGTTATAACTTCAAAGACAGAAGCGTCCCTCATTTTTTCTACCTCAAAATAGGCTTCTCCTTGTAAGTAAACTTGTCTATTTATTTCAAAATTAGTTAATGGCACTTTAATTTCACTATTTCCATTCAGAGTGATGACAGATCCATCTGACATTGGAATTTTTCTTATTTCACCAGGTCCAGAGGTAATGGTTGTCCATTCTATATCAGGGACAGATGGATTTACCAAAAAATAAGTTCCTAAAGAAATAAGTAACACTATACTCGCAGCATAACCAATCCACTTTAGCTTATATGAGGTATTTTTCTTCTCGATTTGATTTTTCAGGAATAAAAATTGAGCATCTATTTCTTGGTTAGAAACCGTTGGTGTTTTAAACTTAATACCTTTCACAAGGTCTTTTGCAATCTCAATAGTATCTATCTGATGAGGATTGTTTTTTGAATACTCTTCCCAATAGTCATTCACACTCTCATTGTCGCCTTCTACCCAAGCTATAAAAGAGGAATCTTCTATCAATTCTTCTACCTTCATATATTATTTATAAATACTGAAATAATAAATCATTCACATATGAATTGAAATAATAAACTAAATGTCCATTAAAGTCGCTTCTGTAATGAAGAGTAAAGTATCCATGATTACATACCCTTCTAAATGGATATATTTTTAAAAAAAATTAGATTTATCGATGCTGGCTTCCCCTCTCAACGAAAGTATTGCTCTATGGGCTTGATTCACAACTGATTGGTAATTTATAGAAAGAATATCACTGATGTTCTTATAAGATACATTTTCATAGTAGCGAAAATATAGAATTTCTTTTTGACGGCTAGGTAATTTATTTAACGCTAGTACTAATCTAGAAACCTGCCCTTCATCAAGATTTGATTCATTGATTTCAGATTTGACAAA
Source organism: Saprospiraceae bacterium (assembly GCA_037968395.1). Lineage (GTDB taxonomy): Bacteria > Bacteroidota > Bacteroidia > Chitinophagales > Saprospiraceae > JADKBO01. Next base: position 12,679 of record JBBKVK010000051.1, read on the forward strand.
ATACGCTGTGTTTTTTTCTTGGTGCAAAGCCACAATCTTTGCCTCTGTCTTTTGAATCCTTATAATTTCATTCCTTACACATCTCAACAAGTAAGGAAGCGGGTCAATGTTTTTTTCTAAATTATTTTTGTAATTCCATACATTAAGAAAAGCATTTTGAATGGCATCTTTTGCTATGTCGTTGTTTCCAGAAAATTTCTTTGCATAAGCATATAATGATTGATAATATCTCTTATAAATGACTTGAAAACTATTCATGTCAGATTTGGTTACCATTTTATTCCATATTTCAATCATTGGTCTTTCTAACTATTGAGTTCTTTTTAGTAGTAATAAACACCTTAAAAATATTTTGCCAAGAAACTAAGCAAAATTAGGTTTCTACTCCCATTATCATTTACGGTCAAACATAGTTATAATATTCACAATTATAAAAATAATATAAAATTTAATTTCACAAATCAATGCAATGAACACTACATGCCATTGAAACACAACGATTTTACGTTATTATATTTCTAATTACAACCAATAAAGGCAGTCAATCAACAAGGATGTAAAAAGATAAAATAAATATATATAAAGTACTGATTTAAAAGCCATTTATATATCAATTTTGCTTTCGTATTGTTAATTAAATTGATTATCTTTGCAGCCTGTTTATATAGAAAAAGAAGAAAAAGTTAATGAGTACAGAAGAAAACAAAAAAGGTGACTACGGCGCCGACAATATTACGGCCCTCGAGGGTCTAGAAGCGGTAAGGTTAAGACCAGGAATGTATATCGGGAGTACTGACACAAAAGGTCTCCACCATTTAGTTTGGGAAGTTGTAGATAACTCTATAGATGAACATCTTGCTGGTCATTGCGACAACATTGACATGATCATTCACAAAGATAATTCAATTACCGTTGTCGATAATGGTAGAGGCATCCCGACAGGAATGCATGCTAAGTTACAAAAATCAGCTCTGGAAGTAGTATTAACAATATTACATGCTGGAGGTAAATTTGACAAAGATACTTATAAAGTATCAGGTGGTCTTCATGGAGTAGGTGTATCTTGTGTAAATGCATTGTCAGAGTATTTAAGAGCAGAAGTACACAGAGAAGGTAAAATCTTTGAAATGGAGTTTTCTATTGGAAAACCTACTAGTGAACTAAAAGTAATAGGCGAAACAGATAGGACAGGAACAACTATTACCTTTAGACCAGATAAAACTATCTTTGAAGAGAGAGTCTATAAGTTTGAGACTTTAGCAACTAGGATGAGAGAGTTGGCATATCTTAATAAAGGACTAACGCTTTCACTAACTGACGAAAGAGAAATAGACGAAGACACAAAAGAATTCAAGAAAACTTCATATCATTCAGAAGGAGGTTTGAAAGAGTTTGTTAAGTTCTTAGATGAAGCAAGAACTGCTTTGATTGATGAGCCAATCCATGTAATGGGTAAGGAAGACAATGTAGAGGTTGAGGTTGCCATGGCCTATAATACTGGATATCAGGAAAACATCTTTTCGTTTGTGAACAATATCAACACTAGAGAAGGTGGTACTCACGTATCAGGATTTAGAAGAGCAGTCAATAGGGTATTTAAGACTTATGGTGATGACAATGGCCTCTTTACAAAGGCTAAAGTAAATATCTCAGGTGATGACTTTAGAGAAGGCTTGACTGCCATCATCTCTGTAAAAGTACCAGAACCTCAATTTAAAGGTCAAACTAAAGGTGAGTTAGGTAACTCGGAAGTAACAGGTATTGTATCTAGAGCTGTGGGTGATATACTTAAGTATTACTTAGAAGAAAACCCAAATGAAGCTAAAAAGATTATTGAAAAAGTAATCTTAGCAGCCACTGCAAGACAAGCAGCCGAAAAAGCTAGAGAAATGGTACAGCGTAAAACTGTATTAACTGGTGGAGGATTGCCAGGAAAGCTTTCCGATTGTACGTCTAAAGATCCAGCTCTCAGTGAGGTATTTTTAGTAGAGGGAGATTCGGCAGGTGGTACTGCAAAGCAAGGCAGAGACAGAATGTTTCAAGCTATTTTGCCACTAAGAGGTAAGATCTTGAATGTAGAAAAAGCTTTGGAGTATCGTATATACGAAAATGAAGAAATCAAAAATATGTTTACCGCTCTTGGTGTAAACATCCAAAACATAGATGGTGAAAGGAAACTTAACATCGAAAAACTTAGATATCACAAAATAGTCATCATGTGTGATGCCGACGTCGATGGTAGCCACATTGCTACACTTATTATGACATTCTTTTTTAGGTATATGAAACCTCTAGTAGAGCAAGGTTATGTTTATATTGCTGCGCCGCCATTATACCAAGTAAAAAAAGGAAGTCAATTTAGATACTGCTGGAATGAAGAAGAAAGAATGGATGCTGTAGCACAGTATAGCAAAGGAAAAGAAGATAACAGTGTAAAAATACAACGTTACAAGGGTCTTGGAGAGATGAATGCTGAGCAACTTTGGGAGACTACTATGGATCCTGATACTAGAATTTTGAGACAAATCACAATCAATGATTCTATCGAAGCAGATCGAGTATTCTCAATGCTGATGGGTGATGAAGTCCCACCAAGAAGAAAGTTTATTGAAGAAAATGCAAAGTACGCTAGGATTGATTCTTAGATCCTAGTTCAGACGTACAAATATTTAAAAAATCCATCTCTCAATATTGTGAGATGGATTTTTCAATTTAATTTCTAAGCTTCCAATTCTCTAGCGAGCTTACGAATCTTAGAAAATCATATCGGTCGCCTTTCATAAGATTCGTGAGCCTGAAAGGATCAGGCTGATCGACTGACAAGTCTGGAAGCTGATGAAAGAATCTGGAAGCTGATGAAAGGATCTGGAAGCTGATGAAAGAATTCAAAAATATTTACGAAACTTTACAATCTCACTTCTCTCATGAACAAACGAGAACTTTCACCGCATTGCTTGCCCCAACCCTAAAGGGAGGCAGTGCTAATCCCCAAATTGAATTCTGTCCTCTTTGTCGCTACAAAATTACCAAAAAAGCATAATGCTCTAAGGCAATTTTTTGTCTGATGGATAAGGTAGGTGTAATAAGATCATTTGACCTTAGAAAGGTCATACTATTTAGCCAAATAATCAAAAAACACCTTGACCGCAGAGCGGTCACACAGTGCTATACAGAGCTTAAGAGCCTAAAAACTCAACAGCTAATTAAACTGTCGAGCATTATCATGGCCTCAGAGTTTACAAATAATTGCATCAGGTTCCAAATCAACAGCTTAAGAGCTCAACAACTTATAAGCTTTACCCATTTCCCAACAAGCTAACAAGCTAACTTGCAAACTTGCCAACTTGCTAAAACCCACCAACCTTCACCAATTTCCCTTCACCCAAGACTTTCACTCCATCATACACCCGATAGATATACGTACCACTGACCAAAGTAGATACAGTCACCGTATTCCATCCATAATAGATCGTTTGGGTTTTGACCAACTGACCCAGCATATCGTAGAGCTCTACCCTACCCTCAGCAGGGATGTATTCTGACATCGTGATCAGTAGATCTGACTCCACAGGATTTGGATAGATGGATATGTCTATCTCTATTGGCAAATCATCTGTGCTTAATGGATC
>JBBKVK010000052.1:0-3160 GCA_037968395.1 Saprospiraceae bacterium
ATTCAAGATGTTTTAAATCAATTTATTAGAATTGATATAAAAGTGTATAATTATGGTTTAAACTAAAATATATTTTATTTTTATACTACATAAGAGCGTTTGCTATTTAAAGAGTACTATCTTTGTATCCCGTAATGAAACGTTCAAAAATGACAAAACATATCTTCGTTACGGGTGGAGTTACCTCTTCACTTGGTAAAGGAATTATATCGGCATCTCTAGCTAAATTACTTCAATCAAGAGGTTTTAAAGTTACAATTCAAAAGTTTGATCCATACATTAATGTTGATCCTGGTACTCTTAACCCGTATGAGCATGGAGAATGTTATGTCACCGATGATGGCGCTGAAACAGATTTAGATTTAGGGCATTATGAAAGATTCTTAAATGCTCCCACTTCTAGAGCTAATAATGTTACCACTGGACTTATTTACCAAACCGTAATTCAAAAAGAAAGAAAAGGTGAATATTTAGGTAAGACAGTTCAGATAATACCACATATTACTGATGAGATTAAAAGAAGAATGCAACTTTTTGATCTGGATAACAAGTATGATGTAGTAATTACAGAGATTGGTGGTACTGTTGGTGATATTGAATCACTACCTTATCTTGAATCTATTAGACAGATTAGAAGAGAACTGGGGCCTAATAACTCATTGGTAATTCATTTAACCTTAATTCCATATTTAAATGCTGCTAAAGAGTTAAAAACTAAACCTACTCAACATTCTGTAAAAGATTTATTGCAAACAGGAATTCAGCCTGACATATTAGCCTGTCGTACAGAACATAGCTTGCCTAAAGATTTAAAAATTAAGCTTTCGCAATTTTGCAATGTCGAGCCATCAGCGGTGATCGAAGCAATTGATGCTAAAACAATATATGACGTACCTCTTTTAATGTATAAAGAAAAGTTGGATAAGATTGTATTAAAGAAATTAAAACTCAAAAGTAATAACGAGCCTGACCTAACAGTTTGGAAGGAGTTTTTGGGGAAACTTAAAAACCCTACCAAAGAGATTACCATTGGTTTAGTAGGTAAATATAATGAGCTGCCAGATGCTTATAAGTCAATTTATGAGTCTTTTATTCATGCTGGAGCTGTTAATGAATGCAAAGTCAATGTAAAACCCATACACAGTGAAGTTTTAATAGATAAAGACGGATTAAAAGTGTTAGACCATTTAGATGGTGTACTTGTAGCACCTGGCTTTGGAGAGCGAGGTGTAGAAGGTAAAATCAGAGCTATTAGGGTAATAAGAGAAAAGAACATTCCATTTTTCGGAATTTGTTTAGGTATGCAATGTGCCGTTGTTGAATTTAGTAGAAACGTATTAGGTTTAAAAGGCGCTTTTTCTGTTGAGGTAAAGCCTAATGCCAAAGACCCAGTTATCCATTTAATGGAGGACCAAAAAGAAATTACTAATAAAGGGGGGACAATGAGACTTGGGAGTTATCCCTGCAAACTTGAAAAAGGCACTTTAGCTTATAAGATTTATGGTAAATCTAGAATCGACGAAAGACATAGACATAGATATGAATTAAATAATGACTACATTCCTGTTTTTCAAGAAAACGGCTTGATTTGTAGTGGAATTAACCCAGACAATGGACTAGTGGAAATCATTGAACTTAAAAACCATCCATTTTTTATTGGAGTACAGTTTCATCCAGAACTTAAGAGTACTGTTGAGAACCCTCATCCAATTTTTGTAGCATTTGTTAAAGCTGCAATGAATTTGAAATCTGAAAAGTAATGAGGAAACTCAAACTTGAAGAACTAAATAGGCTTAATTCTGAAGAGTTTAAGGATTTAGAAAAATTACCTGTTGTTATCGTTTTAGATAATATTAGATCGGGTAATAATGTTGGTGCTTTTTTCAGAACATCAGATGCTTTTAAATTTGAAAAAATATATTTAACTGGTATTACAGCTTGTCCACCCCACAAAGAAATAACCAAGTCTGCAATTGGCGCCACTGAAAGTGTAGATTGGGAGTATTTTGATCAAGTGAATGAATGTATTTTGAAACTGAGGAAAGAAGGATATAAAGTTCTTGGAATTGAGCAGACTGATGAGTCAATCGAATTGCAAAAATATGAGTTTAAAGATCAAGAAAAATTGGCTTTAGTGTTTGGCAATGAAGTGATGGGTATCTCTGATGAAATCCTAAATTTATTAGATAACTCAATAGAAATTCCTCAATTTGGAACAAAACATTCACTTAATGTTTCCGTATGTGGTGGTGTAGTAATGTGGGAGGTCGCTAAGCATTATTTTTAATTATGATTTATTGTGAAATTTATATTATGTTTGGTGAAATTTTATCCTTACACCATAATTTAGCATAGCACATGAAAATTTATAATTATATTGTATGTATTTTAAGTTTGATACTATTAGGTAGCTGTGCCTCATTAACAGGCTTAGAAGAAGGTCGTACGCTCGGAGAGAGTAATTCCGAAGTGGGTTTATCTGGAAATTTAATAACTTCACCTGATGTTTTTGAAAGTGACCCTGATTTAGAAGGAGATCCTTATTATGTACCCATGGTTGAGGTTGTTTATAAATATGGTGTTTTGGAAAATCTAGATCTAGGCGCCAGAGTTAACACCACTTTAAACTTAGGGGCATTTGTAAAATACCAATTAGTTGGTGACAAAACCTCCAATTTTGCTTTGTCCACAGGATTAGAGCTTTCTACTTTTGCTGGTCTTGCCTATGCAATACACATCCCAATTTACACTTCTTTTCATCCTAGTGATATGTTTTCAGTATATTTTAACCCTAAGTATGTTTATCAACATGGAATTGTTGACATGACAAATCCTGTAAATTACCTTGGTGGAAATATTGGTTTTTTAATGGGTCGAAGACATAAGTTTGGAATTGATGTTGGTTATTATTCTATTGGTTCAAGTGAAAGTGCAACTTCTGGAAGACTAATTAATGTTGGTTTAGGTGTGAGGTTTAGATTAGGTGATAATAGTTTATCTGATGAAAAGGATAGTATTAATGAGGTAGAGACAAGAAAAAGGAAAAGAAGATAATCTGTGGTGAGTAATTATAATAATGTGATAAATGTTTAAAATTTCCATTAAGGTAAATTATTCTTTTTCAACACATTAGTATTTATTAATTATAATTCATATATAT
>JBBKVK010000053.1:0-5953 GCA_037968395.1 Saprospiraceae bacterium
GAAGGAGAAGATAGCAATGGATGTAAAAATGTATCAGATGTTACCATAACAGTAAACCAATTACCAACAGTAAATGTCTCGGCAAATGATGAGACTATTTGTATAGGGGAAGAAGTGACATTAACCGCTACAGGAGGCGATAGTTATACTTGGTTGCCAAATATTGGATCAACGGCTAATGTATCTGATTTTCCAACAACAACTACTTCATATGAAGTCACATCAACAGATGTAAACGGTTGTGAAAATACGGCGAATATAGAAATAATTGTTTCACCATTACCAGTGGTGACTGCCACCAATGATGGGCCATATTGTGAAGGTGAACTGATCACATTAACCGCTACCGGTGGTGACACTTACATATGGACTAATAATAAAAATACATTCAACTCAACTAATGGAATAGCTACTAAATCAGCAGCTGTCATAATTGATTCTGATACTTATAATGTCATAGCAATTGATGTAAATGGGTGTACTAATAGTGCCGAGACTACAATAGTAGTAAATTCAAATCCCAATGCTTCATTAGGCTCGGATATTACAATATGTAAAGGCGAAAATCTTACGATTGCAGGTCCAATTCCAGCAACGACAGGAGCCAATCATAATTGGTCTTTCAACAATAGTCCTGTAGGCTCAAATGTGGATTTAACTTTAGATAATATTCAACTATCAAATACAGGAACATATATACTAAGTGTTTCTAAAGATAACTGTACTTCGACGGATGAGATAATAGTGACAGTCAATGATACACCAACTGCTAATGCAGGAGTTGATGTAGATTTTTGTGCAGGAGATGATGTACAATTATCTGCCAGTGGTGGAATTAAATACTCTTGGACTCCAGCTTTAGGTTTGAGCGATGATAAAATTGCAGATCCAGTTGCAAATCCATCAGCTACTTCAACGTATACATTAATTGTAGAAGATGCTAACAATTGTAGGGATTCTGATGAAATTGTAGTTACAGTTAATACTTTACCTACTTTAGACATTCAAAATACAGAATGTTCGGCAGACTTGTCTACATACTCAATCAACTTTAATAGTACTGGAGTAGTGACAGTTTCACCTGCAGGTATTGTGTCAGGAAATATGATTACTGATATTCCTGCTAATATTGATGTAACAATAAAAGTTGAAAATAGTGATAACAGCTGTGCAATTTCATTACCAGTAACAGCACCTGATTGTGATTGTCCACAAGTAACAAAGCCGGTGTTTGTAAAAGATGAATTGATTTGTCAAAATTCAACAAACCCTGAATTAAAAGTAACTGTAAACTCAGGTGTTACTGTAGATTGGTATGATACGCCAACAGGAGGCACACAAATTTTAGCAAATAGCCTAACTTTTTTAAGTTCAGAAGTAAACCCTGGAGTTTATAATTACTATGCTGAAGCAAGAAATATTACTGATAACTGTATAAGTAGCGCAAGGACTAAAGTTGCATTAACTATTAAAGCGGTGCCAGCTATAACAAATACAATATTAACAGACGATATTTGTTCTGGCGAAAACTCTTCAGGTTTTGTATTAAATGCTAATTTGCCAGGAACTACATTTGCTTGGACAACTTCAACTTCATCAGTAGTAGGAGCATCTTCTACTGGAAATGGAAACATCCCCTCTGAACTCTTGACTATTTCTGCGAGTAATCCAAGTAAATTAATATATAACGTTATTCCAAGTCTTAACGGTTGCCCAGGCACACCATTATCCTTTGAAGTAACGGTAAGTCCATTGCCAACTATTATCATAGATAGTAAAGATTGCTCGGCAGACTTGTCTACTTATACAATCACGTTTACCGCTTCTGGAGATGTAACTTCAGACTTTGGCACACCAAATGGGTCTCAGATAACGGATATTCCGGCAGAACAAGCTGTAAAAGTAACAGTAACTGACCCTGTTAGTGGATGTACGAGAACAATTGATGTGTCTGCGGCTGCATGTTCTTGTCCGCCTATGGCTGCACCAGTTAAGGTAGCAGATTTATCAATTTGTGAGGGTGAAAATAGCAAAGCTTTAGAGGCAACTGCAATGCCTGGAGAGGCTATTGATTGGTATGATTCTATGAGTGGTGGCACTTCATTTTTTACTGGATTTTCATATACACCTATACCAGTTACTAATGGTGTTTATACCTATTATTTAGAAGCTAGAAATCCAGTAGATGATTGTAGGAGTGACTCAAGAACTCCAATAAAATATACCATAAATGAATTGCCTACAATAGTAATTGATAGCAAGGATTGTGCTCCTGACTTTAGTACTTACACAATAATATTTACAACTACTGCTAATGTAAGTACTTCAATTGGGACCATATCAGGCAACAGTTTAACGCTAAATGCAGGAGAAGATGTAATATTTACGGTTACTGACCCTATTTCTAATTGTGAAAGTACAATAAATGTATCGGCACCAAATTGTAGTTGCCCTACAATAGCCGCTCCAGTAAAATCAGGTGATTTAGACATTTGTGAAGGAGAGAATATCCCACAATTGGAAGCAAGTGTACAAGCAGGGGAGATAATCAATTGGTTTGAGACAGCAAATTCTACAACAATATTAGCGACAGGACCATCTTATTTACCTGTGACATCTGGTCCAGGAGTATATACGAGATATGCAGAGGCTAGTGATGGTTTAGCATGTATAAGCGATAGTCGAACACCTGTTACATTGACCATCAATGCACTGCCAACGATATCTATTATAAGTAAAGACTGTTCGGCAGATAAACTTACATATAGCGTAACATTTAGTACCAATGGTACTGTTACCCCTAACTTTGGGACAACAAGTGGAAACCAAATCATTAATATCCCTGAAGGGCAAGACATAATTATAACAACAACGAATGGTGCAACAAATTGTAAAATAACAACCCAAGTAAGTGCTGTATCTTGCAGTTGTCCTACTATAGCTGGACCAGTTAAGGTTGCAGACCAGACAATTTGCCAACAAGAAACAACACCAACATTAGAAGTAACTTCTGAAGCTGGATTAAATGTAGACTGGTATCAAACAGATATATCGACCTCTTCATTGGAAAGTGGAAACACATTTTTGCCTACCGTTACTAACCCAGGAGTATATACATATTATGTAGAGACAAGTGATAGCGATGGTTGTATTAGCGATTACAGAACACCAATAACACTAACAATCAATGCATTGCCAACATTCACTTTAATAGATAGGGTTTGTTCTTCTGATTTATTGACTTATACCGCAACATTTACTACTAATGGGACTGTTTCTACTTTAAGTTCTGGTACTCTAAATGGTAACACAATAGAAAATATTAATTCAGGAGATGCCGTAGTAATTACTATTATTGATCCAACAACAAACTGTACATTAAATACTACCATAGCAACAAAAGTATGCGATTGTCCAACAGTGGACCCTCCTGTAAAAGTAAGCGATCTTACAATCTGTGAATATGATAATATACCAGCTTTACAAGTTACAGTTGGAAGTAATTTTGATGTGGATTGGTATGATAAGCCAGCGGGTCCAATTCTGTTAGCAGATAATACTACGACGTTTACACCATCAGTATCTTCTCCAGGCGTATACACATATTATGCAGAGGCGAAAAATAAAGTAGATGGTTGTAAAAGTAATGTTAGGACTCCTGTGTCATTAACTATAGAGACTAAACCTAATGCAGGACCTGACCAGACAGTTAAATGTTTTGGAACGGATGATGCAGTATTAGCAGCTGTAGGAAACGGAACCTGGACTTTTGGAAATACCGTAGGAACAGCTTCAATAGAAGACAATAAAAACCCTAATTCAAAAATAACAGGATTTTCATCTGCGGGTAACTATGAATTGATCTGGACTGTAAATGGATGTTCGGATACAATGAATATCAAAGTAGGATCAAATTGTGATTGTACAATTGCTAATAATGATATTACACCACCAATTGTATTAGAATTTTGTAATGCAAGTACAGATGTAACCATTATTGGATCTGACGCTACACCACTAGGTGGCAGCTACCAATGGTTATATGCTTTAAATGGTACGAAGTCAAATCCAAGTGGAATTAGCTCAGCTAAAAATTACAATACAGGTGTCTTACCAATTGGTAACCACCAATTTAGAAGAATTTATACCAGTAGTACACTACCTGTTTGTTATGATACATCTAATATTGTTAAGATAATCGTATCTCCACAACCACAGGCAGGAATAGATCAAGAATTTAATTGTGTGGCATTGCAAAACTTTAATGTTAAAGCAGCAGCACAAGGGGTAGGGCAGTGGTCTCAATCTGCAAGCAATCCTCAACAAATTTTGATAGATAAAATTGACAATCCTAAATCTGATTTTATTGGGTTTAATGAGGCAGGTACTTATATATTTACATGGTCTAATGGAATTTGTTTTGATGATTTCGAGGTTGTTATTACCAGATCTGCAAATGCTGGTCTGGACCCTGATTCTGTAGATTGTATAATGAACTCTTCTATCTTACTAAATGCAATGGATGCTAACGGATTTTGGACAGCTAATGCTGAAAATCCAGGCCAATCTACCATTATGAGTCCTAATGCCGCTAAGACTATTGTAACTGGATTTACAAATATTGGTACTTATGTTTATACTTGGACTTCTGACGGTTGCTCAGACGAAGTTATAGGAATTATTATGGATAATTGTCCATGTGATATAGCATTAAATAATATTATACCTCCTTTTGAATCATCTTATTGCTTGAATTCTGGAGAATTACTCATAGTAGGTGCAGAAGCTACACCAGCTGGTGGAAAGTACTTATGGGAATATAGCATAGACGGTGGAGCATTCAAGCCACTTCCTGATGTAAATGACCAAAAAGACTATTTAGTATCTAATTTTGGTCCAGCTAAATATCAACTTAGAAGGACTTATTCTATAGAAGGATTTGTTCCTTGTTCTACAATTTCAAATGTTTTAAACATCCTTGTTTATTCAAATGATGTAGCACCTGGTCCAATTCAAATTTCTGATTCTGATCCAGTATGTATAGGGGATACAGTTGATTTATATATTGAACCAATTAATGGTATTACATATGATTGGTTGGTAACAAGTGGCGATGTAGCGATTATAGCTGAATCTCAATCAAATATTACTTTGGTAGCTGAAAGCTCTGGAGTAGTTACAGTAAGCGTTACACAAACAAATGATGAATGTGAGAGTGCTACAGCTTCTCCACCATCAACAATAGAATTTATTGTAAATCCCAATGCAAGACCATTCTTAGGGGTAGATACTACGTATTGCGAATTTAATGAGACTAATCAATTAGATGCTGGAGAATTTGTCACTTACCTTTGGGAGGATGGATCAACTGATAGGTATAGAGATATCGAGGAGAAAGGAACTTACTCAGTTAGTGTAGTTGATGAAAACGGATGTGAAGGTATCGATGCGATAAACCTAAAAGAGTTTTGTTGTGAATTTGCAAACCCTAATATTATCAACTTAACATCCTCATTTAATAATAAATTTAATATTACTGATATATATGGTTGTGCCATAGAATCTCAATTATACATTTTTGATAGATGGGGTAATCTCGTTTATCAATCTGAAGATGGTTTAAATACATATTGGGATGGCAAATTTAATGGTCAACCTGTTGCCCAAGGGGTTTATGTTTTTGTATTAAAATACAAAGGGTTAGATGAAAATGACCAAGAATTTGAAGATGATGTTTCAGGAGATATAACAGTAATTAGATAAAATAAAATTCTATAGGTGAATTGACATTTAATTCCACCTAAAGAGGCTAATTTAATATTATTCAAAAGTGTAAAATTTCTTACGCCTTTGAATAATATTTTTTAAATACGCCTGTATAAAATTAGTTTTGATAATAATTAAACTTCGTTTGGTTAGATTACAAAGCTTTTATTAAGGCTTTCCAAATACT
>JBBKVK010000054.1:0-9425 GCA_037968395.1 Saprospiraceae bacterium
GGATTATCTGCTCAATGTGCAAATTGGAACGACAATCCTAACAAAGACCAGTTAGAGGAGTACCATGTACTTTATCAACAAGCTCTTGATTTAGAAGATTATAAAGAAGCTTTTTTTTATTGGAGTAAAGTTTTTCCAGTAGCACCAGCAGCAGACGGTAAAAGAATTTCTCAATATCTAGAAGGAATCAAAATTTATAATAAATTATTCGCAACTTCTACGGATGAAACTAAAAAAACAGAGTATAAAACAAAAGCTTTAGCTATTTATGATCAATTAGTGGCTTGTTACCAAGCAGGAGCTATAGCTTGTAAGACTGATGACTGTAAAGCAGAGATCGGGTTTGCTTATGGTAGAAAGGCTTTTAGTATGTTTTATGTGTACAATTCTTTATATAGTCAGACTCTTGAAGCGATAGATTTAGCGATAGAGTATGGAGGTAATGAAAATGAATATGTCATTTTTGCTCCTGCGGCATCAATAGTTGCTTATAATATTGGAAATGAAACAATGGAGAAAGAAAAGGCAGTTCAACTTTATAAGTCTTTAAATGAAATTGCTGATTATAACATTAACAAAGAAGATCATTTGTCAGAATATTACCTTCAAGCTAAAGAAAACATGAATGGTACATTTGCAACTGTAGAGGATGTAATATTTGATTGTGATTATTTTAAGGAAAAATTACAACCAGATTACGAGAGTGATCCTGAAAACCCTGATGTTCTTAAGTACATTATTTTGACGTTGAAGCAAAAAGGCTGTGCACCTGAAGATCCTTTCTTAGCTGACTTGGAGGTAAAATGGGCTAAATATGCATCTGAATATAATGCACAACAACAAGCTACATTTAATGCAAATAATCCAGCTGTAATGGCAAAAACACTTTACGATCAAGGTAAGTTTCAAGATGCTATTGCTAAATATGATGAAGCAATAGATGTAGAAACAGATAATGAAAAGAAAGCTTCTTATATGTTTTCAAAAGCATCGATTTTATTTAGAAAATTGAGTTCTTATTCATCAGCTAGATCTACTGCTTTAGAAGCTGCAAACCTTAAGCCTAACTGGGGCAGACCTTACTTATTGATAGGAGACATGTATGCTAAAGGAGCAAGAGGATGTGGAGATGACTGGAATCAAAGATTAGCAATACTTGCAGCTATTGACAAATACAAGCAAGCTAGAAATATTGATAGTAGTGTTGAAGATGATGCAAATAAGAGAATTGCAAATTACAATGGCTCTAAGCCTAGTAAGGATAATGCTTTTATGAGAGGAGTAAAGAACGGCGACAGGCAAACAGTAGGTTGTTGGATAGGAGAGAGCGTAACAATAAACTACTAGTATAAATAAATCTTAAAAAAAGGGGAGGATGGTTATTCTCCCCTTTTTTGTTTAAACTATTTTGAAGTGGATTTAAATTATAAATCTTTCGGACAAGGCAGACCAATAATTTTCTTACATGGACTATTTGGTATGTTGGACAATTGGCAGACATTTGGGAAAAAGATGGCTGATAATGATTTTTTGGTCTATTTAATTGACCAAAGAGATCATGGCAAATCTTCTTTTACTGAAGAATTTACCTATCATCTTTTAGCAAACGATTTGCGTACTTTTATGGAAGAAAATTGGCTGCATAATGCCATTATCGTAGGACATTCTATGGGAGGGAAAACAGCAATGCAGTTTGCTTCAGAATACCCTGACATGGTAGACAAACTCATTGTGGTAGATATTGCACCAAAGAAATATACAGGCGGACATTCTGAGATTTTTGATGCTTTGATGTCTATTGATCTTGACAAGGCTGATTCTAGAGATGAAGTATCAACACACTTGTATGCTAAATTACCCAATGAAGAGGAATCTACAATACAGTTTTTGCTTAAAAATCTTCAAAGAAATAAAGAAGGTGGGTATCGATGGAAGATGAATGTTGCAAACCTTAATAACCACTATTTGAACATCTTAGATATCCCTATGTTACATAATAATATTGAGGTTGAAACCTTGTTTGTAAGGGGCGAAGATTCTGATTATATAAACGATGATGATTGGGCAAATATTCAAGAAATATTCACCAATGTTTCACTACATACTGTTAAAAGTGCAGGTCATTGGGTACATGCCCAGCAACCTGATGAACTATTTGAAACGTTTTTATCGTTTATTAACAAGTAAAACAAAATACAACATGTTATCAAAATATATTAAGATTGGCGTTTTCATATTAATCGGCCTTATTGGAATCTCAGCTACTATCAATAAAGATAAGCTGTTTGAGATATCAAAAAATATTGAAATATTTATAAACGTATATAAAGAACTAAATAGTAATTATGTAGATGACTTAGATCCTGCAGTATTAATGCGGACAGGTATAGACGCTATGGTCAGTTCATTAGACCCATATACCAATTACATATCTGAATCTCAAGTAGAACGGTATAAAATATCGGATGATAGCAAATACCAAGGTATTGGAGCAAGTGTGATTAACTATAATGACAAGATATACATTCAGGATCCATTAGAAGGCGGTCCTGCACATGCAGCTGGATTAAGATCTGGAGATCAATTAATGACTGTCAATGGTACAGAAGTTAAAGACCTAAAGATAGAAGATATAGATAGAAATTTAAGAGGGATAGCTGGTACTCCAGTAAGGCTGACAGTGAGAAAAATGACTACCAACAAAGTAGAGGAGTTAGAGTTAGAAAGAGGAGAAGTTAACATACCAAATGTGCCATATGCAGGATTTGTAAATGGAGATATTGGGTACATAAATTTGACAACTTTTACGGACAATGCTGGCGTAAACATTAGTAAAGAATTAAAAAAACTAAAAAGAGAAAATCCTAACATCGAAGGAGTAATTATAGATCTTCGTTTCAATGGTGGAGGGCTTTTAAGAGAAGCAATTGCCATCTGTAATATTTTTGTACCAAAAGGTGAAGCGGTCGTTTCTACAAAAGGTAAAGTAAAGGAAGAAGACAGAGTATTCTCGACTATGGCTGCTCCTGAAGATGTAGACATTCCAGTGACAGTATTGGTTAATGGAAGATCTGCTTCTGCAAGTGAAATTGTATCCGGAGTATTGCAAGATTTAGATAGAGCAGTTATTGTAGGTCAAAGATCATTCGGTAAAGGTTTGGTTCAGAATTTTTTCGAAATCGGTTATAACAATAGGGTCAAAGTGACAACTTCTAAGTATTATATTCCTAGTGGCAGATGTATACAAGGTGTTGAATACAAGGATGGTGTGCCTGTAGATATAGCTGATGATAAGAGAAGTGTTTTCAAAACAAAGAACAAAAGACCTGTTCTGGATGGCGGCGGAGTCACTCCTGATGTTAAATTACCTACACCAGAGAAATCTCCATTCGTAAAATCATTGATAGAACAACACATACTTTTTGATTATGCCAATCAATATGTGTTAAAAAATGATTCGATTAGGGATATAGAGAGTTTTGTTTTTTCAGATTATGAAGGTTTTAAATCATTTGTAAAGTCTAAAAATTTCAATTACAAAACTTATGGCGAAAAAGAATACGATCAATTTAAAGAATCTTTGGGTAAAGAAAATGAAGAAGTCGCCAAGAGTTTTAATAATGAAATGGCAGTTTTAAAAACTAAATTTGAATCAATAAAAGCTCAAGATTTTGCTAAATATAAGAATGAGCTGGTAAATGAAATAGAAAAAGAACTAATCGCAAGGTATTTCTTCCAAAAAGGTAAAACTCAGATTAATCTTAGAAATGATAGTGAAGTCGCAGAAGCAGTAAAAGTCATAAAGGATCAAGATAGATATAATAAGATCCTTAAAAACTAATATATGACCCAAAATTTGCTTGCAAAAATTTTATTATCTCCATTTTCATTGCTCTATGGCATTGGTGTAGCTGTACGTAA
Organism: Saprospiraceae bacterium; assembly: GCA_037968395.1. GTDB lineage: Bacteria > Bacteroidota > Bacteroidia > Chitinophagales > Saprospiraceae > JADKBO01. The sequence continues at coordinate 3,922 of JBBKVK010000054.1, forward strand.
TTTGTTGTACGATGCTGAGGTAGTTAAAAGTAGCAAATTTAGTATTCCAGTGATCAGTGTAGGTAACTTGTCTATAGGAGGAGCAGGGAAAACGCCTCATATAGAGTACCTCATTGACTTATTAAACCCATATATCAATATAGCTACACTTAGCAGAGGATACAATAGAGACACAAAGGGCTTTAGGTTGGTACATCCATCTAATACTGCAAGATTGGTTGGAGACGAGCCACTAATGTATGCTCGAAAGCATAAAGGAATCGTAGTAGCTGTAGGCGAAAGTAGGAGCACTTCGATCCCACAGATAATGGGCAGTTTCCCTGATACTCAAACTATCTTATTAGATGATGCTTTTCAACACAGATCAGTTTCGCCTTATGCTAATATACTCCTTACGCAATTTGAAAGTCCTTTCATGAGGGACATGTTACTTCCAGCTGGCCGATTGAGGGAGTGGAGATCTTCTTATGAAAGAGCAGACATTATTGTCGTTACTAAATGCCCAAACGACATGTCACTGGCTGACAGACAGTCGATGCTAAACGAGATTAAACCCAAAAAACATCAACACGTCTTTTTTTCTAAATACTTGTACGAAAACCCATACAGTTTTTATTATCCTAATATGCGTCTCCCTTTAGAAAAGGATCTAGATGTGATTTTAGTAAGTGCTATTGCTAATACCTCATACTTATTAAAGTATATAGAAAAATCTGTTGGGTCTTACACTAGAATGGAGTATGCAGACCATCACAATTATAATGATAAAGACATTGATTACTTGATACAGGTTTTTAAACAAAGAGACACATCCCGAAAGTTAGTATTGACTACGGAGAAAGATGCCATGAGGTTAGATGCTCATAGGAATAGGCTCTTTAAAGAACAAATTCCTGTTTATATTTTACCCCTAAAAGTTGAATTTCTCTTTGGAGAAAAGGAAAAATTTGACAACTTAATAAAAGGGACTTTGATGGACTTTCTAGCTTAAGTTTTAGATTTTAGTTATGTGATTTAGTGAAATCACCATTCCATTCTACTGCACCTACGCCAGCACTAATTTTTACAAAATAAGCTTCAGGTTTAATTCCTGTCTCTAGCTCATATTTTGACATAACTTCATTAATAACTTTTGTTGCATTACTGGCCTCAATTATATTGATTGTGCATCCTCCGAAGCCACCCCCCATCATTCGACTGCCTAACACTTGGGGTATATTCTTGGTTAAATCTACCAGTAAGTCTAATTCTCGACAACTGACCAAATATTGGTTTTTTAATCCTTCATGTGATTGATAGAGCAGTTCACCGATTTTGTTCAGATTGTTAGCCTCTAGGGCATTTGCAAACGCTAGAACCCTTTTATTTTCATTGAATATAAAATCAACTCTATCAGCGAGATGAAGAGGCAATTGACAGTGGTCTACCATTTCGATATTGACATCTCTTAAAGAGTTAATGTCAGGGAATTTGTCCTTAATTAAGGCTACTGCTTGTTTGCATTCTTCTGGTCCCTTATTGTAATCACCTGTTACATGATCATGAGTTACTTTGGTATTGATTAATACAATTCTGTGGTTCTCAAAAGAAATAGGTTTGTATTCAAAAGTTTGGTCTCTACAATCCAACAGCATTGCTTGACCTTCTTTTCCAAAAAAAGAAGAAAACTGATCGAGAATACCACCTTTTACCCCTAAAAACCCGTGGTTTGAGGTATGACTCATTGTAATCATTTGCCAAGGTTTAAGTCCCAGGATAAATAGTTCGTTGATTCCTCCTATAAACCCGCATTCTAAAGCAGAGGAAGAACTCATCCCACTGCCAATGGGAATATCACTGGCCATCACACAATCAAATCCCTCTATAACACATCCGTTTTCAAATAGTTGCTTTACCAATCCTATCAGAAAATTAACCCAAGAAGACTCTGTTTTTTTTAAATCATCTAGGTCAATCTTGAAAGTTTCGGTGAGATCCAAGGCATGGACATTGATAATGTTTGAGTTATTTCTCTTAAATGCATAAACAAAACATTTATCTATTGCTGCTGGGAAGACTAAGCCATCATTATAATCGGTATGTTCTCCAATTAAATTAATTCTACCAGGAGCTTTCATTAATAAACTTGGTTGAGACCCTTTAGTAAATAATTCAAACCCTGAGATTACTTTTTGAATTAATTGCTCCAATATTCCTTATTTTTATTGCGAATATCTAAAAAATTTGCGTTAATCTTTCACAATGCTTTTAGAATGTTGTGTTATCGATAGGGCTTTGTCTAAATTGCAATGACGCTACTCAAGAGGGTAACATTGACATGTTTTAGACAAATCTGTCCTAATACAGTTATTTTGGTTTATAATATTACTGTCATTATTTTGTTTTTGGTCCATTTTAATTAGTACAATAAGTATCTTCGGATTTTAATTGTACCCAAAATATGCAATAGACCGTCCGACCAGAAGACTTTGGCAAGCGGAGATTGTTTATTTTATATTTCGGGGGGAAGACCCATTATGGCTAAATTCTATTTAATACTTTTATTATCAGTGTTGACTCTGTCAATAGGGCTAGCTCAATGCGCTTATAAGAATGATAGTAGAGAAGTATCTGGGATTGACTATGATATAAAGTTGACTTTAGATACAAAAGGGAAGAAAGCGGATTGTATTCAAATTTTAGAATGGACCAATAAATCACCTGACACCATTTTTGAATTGCGGTTTTATATGTACCTCAATGCTTTTAGAGATTTTAATTCTACGTACCTTAAAGACACTGGCGGCAAAATTTTTGGAAGAGACATTGCCAATCAAGACCCAATAGAATGGGGTGGAATAGATATCACGACCATAAAAATAGAGGGTGTTGATCATCTACCTAAAATCAAATATATACACCCGGATGATGACAATGAACAAGATCAATCAGTGATGTCAATACAGTTGGCGGAGCCAATACTTCCTGGGGAGAGAGTTGAAATTGAAATGAACTATGTAGCTAAAATACCTAAAACTATAGCAAGGGTTGGGTATGGCCGAGACGATTATTATCTTTTTGTACACTGGACACCACAACCTGGTGTATATGAGCAGGATAAGAATGGTGTTTGGGGCTGGAATTGCCATCAGTTTTTTCAACAAACAGAGTTTTATGCAGAATTTGCTAATTACAAAGTGGAACTTACTGTGCCAGATGATTTGGTAATTGGAGCCTCAGGCTGTAAAACAGGCGAAGTGTTTCACAAAAATGGAACAAAAACGGTTAGTTATGACGCCAGAGATATAGTGGACTTTGCTTGGAGTGCTTACCCCCATTTTGAAGAGTATAAAGACACTTGGAAAGGAGTCGACATCACTATGCTTATACCACCAGAGCATTGTAGTATGGCGCCAAGATATTTAGGAGCGATTAAGAATGCTTTGGATTATTTTGAAAAGTATTTGGGAAAATATCCATATCCAGCCATCACAGTAGTTGATCCACCAATGCATGCCCTAAATTCGGGGTTTATGGAATATCCTATGCTGATCACTTGTGCTTCTTTTCACTATGTACCTTCTGGTATTCGCACCATTGAGTCATTGGCAATTCATGAGTTTTCTCACCAATATTTTATGGGAATTCTGGCTAGTAATGAGAAGGAAGAAGCATGGCTTGACGAAGGCTTTGTCACATTTTTTGAAGACAATATAGTAGATCATTATTATGGTGGTCCAAAGGCTTCAATTTTTGATATTCTAGGATATAAAAGTGGAAACAAAGAGCAGTCTAGATTGGAATATACATCAATGAGCAATCTTCATGATGGCCCGATAGCTAGACCAGGATGGGAATTTACTGGCAACTACAAAGAATTGATATATGCTAAGACAGGTACAATGCTGCAGACATTAAGAGGTCTTTTGGGTGATCAAAAAATGCAACAAGTCATGCAACATTATTACAATAAACATAAGTTTACCCACCCAAAAGAAAAAGACTGGATACAAGCTGTAAAAGATATTATTGGTGACCGCATTAAGACCATTTCGGTAGATACTTTTTTTCACCAATGCCTACACGAAACATCTTATTGTGATTATAAGGTAAGTGAGATTCGAAAGAATAACCCTACAGAATATCAAGTAAAATTAGAAAGGTTAGGAGAACTGTTTTTGCCTCAAGAATTGCTTATTACTTTTATGGATGGTTCTACTAAAATGGTTGAGTGGGATGGAATAGATAAAGAAAAGATAATTATGGTAAAGTCAGCTTTGCCAATAGTATCTGCAGAAATTGATCCCGATAAAAAGATATATCTAGATATCAACTTCATCAATAATAGCTATACTTTTGAAAACACACAAAGACCCGCCGTAAATTATGGTTTGAAAGCCATGTCCTGGGTACAACATTTAATTCAATCTGCAACATTTTTATTTTGATAGCATTCTGGAAAAAATCTATTGAGGATTCCTTGAAGCAACTTAAACCAATGTTGCTGATTTATGCAGTGTTATGTCTTTTAGCACTCATAGTTGGATGGTCAACTTTTGGGAGTTTAAACGAAAGTCTATCTACCTCTATGGAAGCAAATAGTCTCCTTATTGGTTTTGACAGGACGACAATATTTGATATTATCCACAACAATAAGAATTTCATATCTAATATTATTGGACCAATAAAATGGATTATATTTTTATACTTAATTGCCTCAATTTTTATGAATAGTGGACTCTTAGTTAATATTGTAAAAGGCAATAATTCTATTAAAACCTTCTTGCAAAATGGATGGAAGCACTTTTTACCATTTTTAGGATTTTCCCTGATTACATTACTTGTTGTGATTGTTTGGACGGCCTTTCTTTTTGTACCATATGTTTTTATTTTGGGCAATCCAATTACAGATTATTCAACTGAGTTACCATTTTTATATAGCTTTTTTATTGTTCTTTTTCTTTGGATTATTGTATTAATATGGATTTTTACTTGGTCTGTTGCTACAAAGGTATCGTATTGTGAAACACCATTATTTTGGCGATCATTAAGGGTTGGATTCAATACATTAAAGATAAACATTATAAAGCTAACCATCTGGGGAATTATTATTTTTATTATACATCTATTACTTCTAGGGGTAAACCTTATACTAAATCAAATGAATAGTGCTGCATCATGGACGATGACCATATTGACATTTGTCTTAATGCAAGTGGTGGTGTTTAAAAAGATTGGAGTAAAAGCATTTAGTTACTCTGGCATTTATCAGATAGTAAAACAAAGTAAATAGTGTCTGAAATTCAACAATTAAAGACAACGATAATTCAAAAACTCCATGAAATATTGGATCAAAGCATCAATACATACAAATCAGTCATAGACTCAGCGATAGAGTCCAAAATGAATGAAACTAAAAGCAGTGCTGGAGACAAGTTTGAAACTGGTCGAGCAATGATGCAACACGAACAGGAGAAAAACGAAATGCTGCTTTCTAAAGCCATAAAAGAGAAGGATTTTCTTAC
>JBBKVK010000055.1:0-7799 GCA_037968395.1 Saprospiraceae bacterium
AAATAAGATACAATGAAAGTAGAAAGCTATAAAATAAAAGGATGGAAAGAATCACTCACAGGAGTTCTAATGGCAGAAAATAAAAATTGGATCCTAATAAATGAAGTTCCTTTGGATTACCAAGCTGATGGTTTTAGCATTCTTAATAAAGAATTTATCGATGATAGAGTCAGGGGTAAACAAGAAAATCAAATTGAAACTGTTCTGAAATTAAAAGAGCACAAAGCTAAAATTGCTAAGAAATTTAAATTTGGATCTGTTAACAAGATGACTAAGTGGATAGAAGACCATTATGGTTTAATCCAATTTCAAGATGAAAATGAAGATTCTTTAGAAATTGGGATTATTGATCGGATCAAAAAGAACAACCTGAGCCTACTTTTTTTGAAAACAAATGGAAAGTTTGTAAAAAAGTATACTTATGAATATGAAGTAGATAAGATAAGGAGGATTACTTTCGATACTGATTATTTATATTCATTGAGTTTATTGCTAGAGCATAACTACCAAGGGAAGTAGGGGAGAAGTAGAGACTATTTTTGGAAATGTGTAACATTTTCTTAAAAATTATAAGAAACTTAAAGTGATTTTATCTTTATACACTTAGACTATTTTATGCCGATTATTAGTTAAAGGTCATATTTCAAGCTTGTTTTGAATCCAAAATAGCAAGATCTAGAAATTGGTTTATTCTGAATTCATCAAGTAAAACATACATTATGCTGAAAAAATTTGGATTTGATTTTAATCATTTACGAGGAGATTTATTTGGTGGTTTGACCGCGGGCATTGTGGCTTTACCATTAGCATTAGCATTCGGATTGAGTTCTGGGTTAGGTCCAAGTGCAGGGTTATACGGAGCTATTTTTATTAGTTTTTTTGCAGCCCTTTTTGGAGGCACTCCTACCCAGATATCAGGTCCTACTGCCCCAATGACAGCAGTAAGTCTTGTAGTAATCGCTGGAATAGTTGCATCTTTTGATGGAGATGTAAGTAAGGCTTTACCAGCTATATTAATTGTGTTTTTATTGGCAGGATTAATTCAAGTAGGTCTAGGAGTATTAGGTATTGGTCAGTACATTAAATATATACCATATCCAGTGGTGTCAGGATTTATGACGGCTATTGGTGTTATAATTTTACTAACTCAAATTATGCCTTCTGTCGGATACTACCCCAAAGAAGATATTGAGTTTGTAGAGCAATTTAAACCACATGCAGAAGAAATTATTCTTGATAATATATTAAAAGAAGAGACAGCTGAAGGGATATTAGTATTAGAAAATTTTAAAGTTACCATAGATCGAGCGGAACACATTACACAAGAGCAGATATTAAAAGAATCACAAACACTAGCAGCTGCTGAAACTTCCGGTGTTCTTGGGGCATTAAGAGTTATGCCTCGTGCCTTTCGGAATATAAATTGGTTAGAACTTTTATTGTCAATCTGTACCATAATAATTATTTATGGGTTTAAACGAATCTCAAATAAAGTCCCTAGTACACTTGTTGCATTAGTTGCCGTATCAGCCGTTGCTGTCGGGTTTGGATTGGATTATCGTCCAATTGAAGAAATCCCTAGTGGGATACCTATTCCTCATTTTGAAATGTTTTCAAAATTCAGTATTTCCGCTATTTCACCTTTTATCTTCACAGCACTAACGCTAGCATTATTAGGTGCGATTGATTCATTGTTGACATCTGTTGTTGCGGATAATATGACAAAGACCCAACACAATCCTAATAAAGAACTTGTAGGTCAGGGTATAGGTAATAGTATTGCTGCCCTTTTTGGTGGTATTCCAGGAGCAGGTGCTACCATAAGAACAGTTGTAAACATTAATGCAGGAGGTAAAACTAAACTTTCTGGAATGATAGCAGGGGTAATTTTATTGATAATCACATTGTCACTTGCACCAATAGCCTCTCAAATTCCTGCTGCTGTTTTAGCTGGAATATTAATTACTGTCGGTATCAATGTAATGGATTATAAAGGGCTGAAAGCAATACCACATATGCCAACAGCAGAAGTTCTTATTATGTTAGTCGTATTAGTATTATCATCTATTTGGAATTTAGTCTACGCAGTTGGTATTGGTTTAGTACTCGCTTCAATCATGTTTATGAAAAAAATAGGTGACGTGACAGCTAGGCAATCTAATGTTACCCCTTTAGATGAAGAGTCCTGGCCAGATGAGATTCAGTTTCCATCACAATTGAAAGAGGAAGTATTTATTAAACACATAAATGGTCCATTGTTTTTTGGTTCTACAAGTGATTTCCAAGCTCTATCTAATCAAATTCCTGATTCTGCTTCAACGGTTATAATTAGGATGGGATTAATGCCATATATGGATCAATCAGGTTTGTATACAATGGAAGATATTCTAGTATCGTTGGCCAAAAAGAATATTAATGTATTACTTGTGAACATATTAGATCAACCAAGGTATATGCTGGAACGAATCGATATCATACCGAACTTGGTACCAGAAGCCCATATTTTTTCAAATTTCAAAGATTGTTTGATTTGGGTCAATCAAAATGTAAAAGATACAGTGACTTGATAATTAAGAGTAAAATATTTATATATAATAATGTCAAATTGTCTATAATCTTAGTTTAATGCTATAGACGAAGCCTGTAATGAATTTTATTTTAATTCAAAATCAATGAAGGTTATTTGATTTAATCACAAAATTCACTGCTGGAGAATAAGTTAATGACATTTCACACAGAATTACATCTAATGTTTAATTGGTGTGATAATTATTGTCTAAATTGATCTTTTGACTATCCTTTTTATTCATTTGACGATAATATAGTATGAAAAAAATTCTCGCTTTTGCAGGAAGTAATAGTTCAAAATCAATTAACTACCAATTAGTTAGACATACTAGCTCACTGTTAATACAATTTCAAGTTAGGGTATTGGACATAAGGAATTGGATAATTCCTTTGTACTCCGAAAATATGGATGAAACTCAATTTACTCCAAAAGAAATTAATGAACTAATTTCATTAATAAAAGAGTACGATGGTTTTGTGATTTCTTCCCCTGAACATAATGGTGGACCAACGGCATTTTTTAAAAATATTACTGACTGGCTCAGCCGTCGTTCAGAAAATGTATTTGAGGGTAAAAAAGTATTATTGTTATCAACCTCACCAGGAAGAAGAGGTGGGGAGTCTAGCAGAGCTTATTATGATCAAAACCTTTCAAGATTAGGAGCTGTGGTCGTCTCGTCATATGGATTGCCTTCATTTAATCAAAATATGATTGATGGAAAACTGAATGAGGAAGAAAATATAAAATTGCTATATGCAGTCAAAGTTTTTAATAAAAACTTGGCTTAATTAATTAAGGATATTCAGAAGTAAGAACAACTAGACTGAATTATTGGTGAATCATAAAAATGTAAATTGTGTAAAACAGGAATACGCCTAATTATGATTATTGAATATAAAAGAAAAACCTCTGACAAATGATTATCAGAGGTTTTTCTTTTTATTATCTAGATCTGCAATTTATGACTTATGATAGATTTTTCTCATTCTCAAACTTAGAGGAGTTACTTCTAAATACTCATCATCTCTGATATACTCCATTGACTCTTCTAATGAAAAATTAATCTTTGGAGCAATCTTAGTTGAGTTATCAGACCCTGAAGCTCTCATGTTTGTTAACTGCTTGCCCTTAATCACATTTACATCAAGATCATTATCTCTTGAGTGTTCGCCGATTACTTGACCTTTATAAACTTGTTCATTAGGATCAATGAAGAACTTTCCTCTGTCTTGAAGTCTATCAATAGCAAATGCTAGAGCTTGTCCTTGTTCCATAGAAACCATAGACCCCTTGTTTTTTCCAGGAATGTCACCTTTATGAGGCTCGTAACCATTAAACCTATGCGTAATTACCGCTTCACCTGCTGTAGCAGTTAGGATTTGATTTCTTAATCCAATAATACCTCTAGCAGGAATGTCAAATTCCAAATGGATAACGTCACCTTTAGGCTCCATGATTTTCATCATACCTTTTCGTTGGGTAACAATCTCAATTGCTTTACCAGATCCTTTTTCAGGAACATCGATAACTAAGATTTCCATTGGCTCACACTTGATGCCATCTATCTCTTTAAAGAGTACTTCTGGCTTACCTACTTGTAGCTCGTATCCTTCTCTTCTCATTGTCTCAATGAGGACAGATAAGTGCAAGACTCCTCTACCAAATACGATAAATTTGTCTTCAGAATCAGTTTCTTCTACACGTAAAGCAAGATTTTTTTCAAGCTCTTTATTTAGTCTATCTCTAAGGTGTCTAGATGTAACATACTTACCTTCTTTACCAAAGAATGGAGATGTATTAATCGTGAAAAGCATACTCATTGTAGGCTCATCAATATCAATTCTTGTTAATTGTTCTGGGTTTTCTAAATCAGCGACAGTATCTCCAATGTCAAATGCATCAAACCCTACCATTGCACATATATCTCCACTTCTTACGGTAGATACTTTTCTTTTGCCAAGGCCTTCAAATATGAAAAGTTCCTTAACTCTAACTTTCTTTTGAGTTCCGTCTTTTCTAAAGATTATATAATCAGTGTTTTCTTGAAGATCACCTCTATACACTCTACCAATGGCAATTCTTCCCTGAAATTGGTTGTAATCCAAAGAAGTAATTTGCATCTGTGCTGGTCCTTCTTGGTAAGGAGCCTCAGGAATATTATCAATTACCGCAGTAAGTAATGGTTGTACAGTATCGGTTTTGATATCATGGTCAAAACTCATCCAACCAAACTTTGATGATCCAAATAATGTCACGAAATCTAATTGATCTTCGGTGCCCCCTAAGTTATACATCAAATCAAATATTTCACTTTGTACTTCTTCTGGTCTACAGTTTTCTTTATCAACCTTATTAATGACAACGATAGGCTTTAATCCAAGTTCTAATGCTTTTGTTAATACAAATCTTGTCTGTGGCATCGCACCTTCAAAAGCATCAACTAAAAGTAATACACCATCAGCCATTTTTAATACTCTTTCTACCTCACCACCAAAATCGGCGTGACCAGGAGTGTCAATAATGTTGATTTTGACACCATTGTATGCGACAGAAACATTCTTTGCCAAAATGGTAATTCCTCTTTCTCGTTCAAGGTCATTGTTGTCAAGGATTAATTCTCCAGTTTCTTTATGATCGTCAATTGTCTGACATTCATGTATGATTTTATCCACTAAAGTTGTCTTTCCGTGATCGACGTGAGCAATAATGGCAATGTTTCTGATACTTTCCATGTAATAAATTCTAAATTAGGGCACAAAGGTAATGTAGAAATTATAAATACAACTCTTTATTTGATAATATTTTGCCTTATTTGGATATCTTTAACAAAGATTGTTTTGTTTGTACTCATTTTATCCGCCTTAGACCAAATTATTAATGATTTTAAGGGTGTAAATGATAATATATGACTTAGTTGATGGGCGCAAAGAGAAAATGCATGTAGTTTGTTGTCAAATAGTATCATCTATGAATCTCTCATAACAAAGTCTCTTGTTAGAGAAAGTGGAACTTAAACCCGGATTATGCGATAGACAATCTATTGCGGCTTGAAATAGCTGCAAAATATATCGTTTCACTAAGTTTTCTACTTACACCATCCCGTTGTACAAAGGGATGCTATAAGCAGTAAAACTTCATATTTTATTGCTCTTTCAACCCTCATAACGAAGCCCTATCACATAATCCGGGTTAAAGAGTTAATAAATCCACAAAAACAGGTATATTCGTCATGAAAACATATTAACCTGATTGTTGTCTATGAAATATTCTACTTGGAAGTAAATTCTATTTGTAAACGTACTAGGTAAAAATGCAATTTCCGATTAGAAAATAAAAATATGAAAAATGAAAATACTCTTATACCTCCTGCTAATTACATGTACAAAGTGTCTCTTCGGACAAGTATTGGACGGTAGTTTCGAAAAGTGGGATACAGCTTATCATTGGGTCTTGCCGGTTAATTCTCAATATGAACTTGTTCCTCAAGTTTGGAAATCAAATAATGAAATTCATCCAGACTGGCATCCATTTTTAGTATCGACTCCTGCGTCACAATCACTGGAATCTCCATTTAATGACTTTTCGTTGAAATTAGAGTCCATAGCTTCAATCGGCATTGATGAGGGTGGACCAGGAATCTTATTTCAAGACATACCTTTGGAATCAATTTTTGAAATTTCTTATTGGATGAAATGCGATAGTTTAGCAGAGACCTCAGGTTGTATTGTAGAAGTTTTTGGAATAGATGAAGAACTTAAGTTAATTTACCAAGATTCTATCTCTAAGCAACATGCCGCCTTTCAAAAGTACACTATTTCTTATTCTGATTTGAATCCTTTTAATTATGATTCAATTAGATTGCAATTTCGGGCCGTGGGTTATGTAGGGCTGACAGATAAACCACTTGGGTACACTCGAATGTTAATTGATGAGGTAGAAGCTAACTATTTGTCCAGCTCTTCTGAATTAAATGAAACAAATGCAAAACTTTACCCTAATCCAGCGACAAGTCATTTGACGGTAGAATCTTTAAATCAGCTGATTTCCACGATTGATTTAATGGATAGTAATGGAAGGAAATTAAAAAGTAAAAATTGTCAAAATAATACTTGTGAATTAGAGCTCACAGATCAACCAAATGGAGAATATTTCGTAAAGATTAAATTCGATGACGAAATAACAGAAATTAAACGGTTTATTAAATACAATCCATAAGCATTCACCATTTGCAAAATGTACCAGAATGTGGTATGTTTGATTAAACAATAAAATATGGGCATCAATACTTCAATTATATTAGGAGATCATTTTGATCAATTTGTTAAATCAGAAATAGAATCAGGTAGATACAATTCCGCAAGCGAAGTGATTAGGACAGGGTTGCGACTGATAGAGGATGAAAGTAAAAAAACTAACTTGATTAATGAAGCATTAGTAGTAGGGGAGCAGAGTGGTGCATCCATAGAATTTGATAATGAGCAATTTAAAAAAAGAATGCGGAATAAATATGCATCTAATGCTTAAACCCGCATTATGCAATAGACAATCTAGTGCGGCTTGAAATAGCTGCAAAATATACCGCAAACTAAGTTTTCTTCATTCACCATAGCGGTGCTATGCAGAAATCAGTAAAACTTCATATTTTATTACTTTTTCAACCCTCCTTACGAAGCCCTATTGAATAATGCGGGTTAAATTGCTAATCAAGCCAATGGCTGAAAGTGATTTGGAAAAAATATACGAATACACATTTAACAACTGGGGAATTAAACAAGCTGAGAAATATCAAGACGAGCTTTATGAGACTATGCAACTTTTATTAAGCAAACCAAAGCTTGGTAAAGAATACCCGTATGCAATTGAAGATTATCGAAAAATCCATGTAAACAGGCATTTAATATTCTATAGGGTTAATTTGGGCAAATGTGAAGTAATTCGAATTTTACACGATAGAATGGATCTTAAACACAATTTGATTTCTTCCAACACCTAAGAATCCATTTTCTTCAAGATTACCCAACTTGCAGAATAAAAAGTTTATATTTTTTCAAAAGAAATTGCGAAATGGGTATTAAATCCACCAAATCCACTATATTCGTCATGATAAACAAATTAAGCTCATTGGCACCTATGAAATATTCTAATACTAAGTATGGTCTATCTGATAAAAGTATTGTCCAAAATGCGAAAGTTCAGATAGTTTTATTGTGGAGACAAACGAGTTACATAC
>JBBKVK010000056.1:0-4136 GCA_037968395.1 Saprospiraceae bacterium
ATTTAGCACAAAAAATAATAAAAAAAATCTTCGTAGGTTTTTTAAACTTTTTTTCATCCATACATAATCCTTTAATTCATATGCATCTGCAAACGCACTCCAGTAGGGATTCAAGATAACGGTAATTATCATGAATAAAGCGGTGAAATATTTATAAACAACATTAAAAACTGAAACTTCTTCCAAGCCTAGAACTTTTGCAATGATAATATTACTAGTTTGGTATAGCATCAAACTTCCTAACTGCACTATAAAAAATAACCAGCCAACACTAAATAAGCCTTTGGACTTTTTAAAATCTATTCTCTTGAAATCAGGTGTAAAAACTGAAAGATCATGTGTGAAATAATAGATAGTATAAATAGCAAGAGAAACTACTGGAGAAAATGCTAATACAACAACCAAAAAAATCAAACTCTCTTCCGTGAAATAGGTTAAAAAAAGAACTCCCATTAATGAGATGACCAATGCTATGGTCTGTATTATATTTGATTTATAGGCAAGATGAACAGCTGTTAATAAAACAGATATAATTTGGAGGACAAACTGCGCACAAAAGCAAACTAAAACAATTACCACTATCAAATCCACCGTACTTGTCAATTCAAGTGGAGTGTTAAAAAATTCTGTCCAATCAACAAAGGTATGAACAATCAAAAAGAATATAAAAAAAACTGCTGAAATAAGTGCCAATACAGCATAAGTAGTACTTACATAAATTTTCCCATCTACATATTTTTTCTGAGCATATTCGGCTGTAATTTTATTACGTAAACCATTTCCCATTCCAAAGTCAAATTGATTCATCCAACCTACAACAGAACTAATGGTGAGCCAAATTCCATAATTTACCGCTCCAACGTAATTTATAGAGAGCGGTATCAAAATCAAAGAGATCAATATTCCAATCCCTTTAATTCCGATGGAATTTATGATATTTTTGATTACCAAAGAAGACCTATCACCATCTTTGAAAGCTGCTGATAGCCTGTCTGTAATCAATCTAAAACTAGGAATAGAAGAGAAAAAATACCAAATTCTTTTAACCATTAAAACTTAGTTACATTGAGTTGCATTATGCTCTAGCTGAAACTACGTCCTTGTCTTTACCAGAATAATATCCATAGCCAAATTTACTTCCAAAGTACTTATCTGAATCATTTAAAACTACAAAATTTTGCTTAAAAATATTCTTGTCTATTATCTCAGCTAAAGCTTCTAAATTATCTATTCTAGAATAATTCATCCTTACTACAAACACCATCAAATCAGCAATCTTACTTAAGGAATAAGCATCTGCCACCAAACCAATAGGCGAAGTATCAATAATTATATGATCATACGAATTTTTTAAGCTATTAATAAGTTTTGCTATTTTTTCTGTAGAGATAATTTCAGAAGCATTTTCTATTGATTTATTCAAACCAATTATATCCATATTGCTATTGATACCGGAAGGCGTTATAATTTCTCTGACATCCTTGATGTCTTGATTCAAATAATCAAAAAGAGAGAGCTTAGGTTTTAAATTTAAAGATTTAAAAATACTAGGTCTTCTAAGATCAAAATCAACTACTACCACCTTTTTATCCACGATACTAAGAGTGGCAGCTAAATTGAGACAAAAAAATGTTTTTCCTTCTCCAGACATTGAAGATGAAACCATTATCACCTGATTATTATCTCCTGATTGGAATTTCAAGTTACTTCGTATCATCCTAAGTTGTTCTGCAGTGGGAGATATACTTTTAGGACTTATTGCTATAACACCATTTTGATCATTTTTTGCGATTTCTCCCAAAATCTGAGCTTTCAGTGTCTTTTCTATAACCCTTTTCGAGGTTACTTTTGAAGTAAATATATATTTTGCTAAAATCAGACCAAGCGGCAAGCATATTGCTAAACCAAAAGCTGCGGCCATAATCATCAATTTGTTTGGCTTTACAGGTTTTAAACTTGCTATAGGTGGATCAACCATTAGTGCACTACTCACTCCTGTAACTTCTAAAGCAAGAACAGCTTCATCTCGTTTTCGAAGCAAATACTGATATTGTTCTTGTTTAAGATCAGTATTCCTGCTTATCTCAACCAATTGCCGTTCTATGCCAGGAATACTTTGAGCTTTATAATTATTCTGATTAAAGGTCGCCTCGTAATTTCGTTTGCTAATAAGAAGATTTGATTTTATACTATTAATGTTAGCCAAAATATTAGACTTTACATTCACTATCTGATCATTTAGGCTAAGCAGCTGGGGATTATTTGGTTGAACAATTCTGATTATTCGTTGTCTTTCCCGCTGTAAATTATTGTATTGGGTAAGCAAACCTGAAAGAGAAGGATCAAGATCAGCTAACCCCCCAGGGATAAGATCAAATTGTCCACTCTGATTATTCATATTCAATTCGATCGATTCTAGAATATCAATTTTGCCACTAACTTCAGCCACTTGTTTACGCGTATCAGAAGTGTTTTCAAGGTAAATTTTTGAATTCATGCTGATATCGGTGATATTATTACGCGTTTTAAAATCTTCACCAGACTTTTCAAATTCTTCCAAATCCTCCTTTACAACTCCCAACCTTTCATTTATAAAGTTTATGGTTTTAAGTGCGGTTTCATTTTTCTGGTTAATTATTCTTTGATTATATCCTTCAATTACTGAAGACATAATTTGTTTGCCCATCTCAGGAGATGAATCGAACATCCTAATGTATAGGGTACTAGATTTAATAGAAGGATTTTGAAACTCTAAAACTTTGGAATAATTATCAGCAGCTACTTGTGGATTCACTAACTCTACTAAAACATTTTCTATTTCAAGCGCAAAATCATTAGTTGCAGGTTTCTTTTGGATAGATATCACTCCAAAAGGCAATTTTATTTTTTGGTCAAATTCAAATTCCTTTTTCCTGTCCTCATCAAGTATCAACACGAATTTGGTTTCTGAAATAGGTTGAATTTCGAATGTTTCGGATGCTGATAAAAAACTTTTACTAATAGAATCTACTGTGATAGCTATTGGAGAATCGTATGGATCAATTTTCTTTCTAAAAAAATCTTCATCAACATAATAATTGATAAACCCTTTATTTTTAATAATAGCATCCATTAATAGAGATTTAGACTTGAGCTTTTCAAGCTCATTTTCTACTGTAATAGTAGATTTCATATTCTCTAAATCACTTATAATGGCATTTTCTGTTACATTATTATTTCTTTCCCCTTCTTTAATAATTATGGTACTAGATATCAAATATTCTGGAGTAAGTGTCTTGATATATAGATATGCACCTCCACAGAAAAAAAGGATGAAAATTGGGAAGAGATACCAACTTTTTAAAATTGTTCTTAGAACATGTTTGACATTAATAGGATCCTCAGTTGAGTTAACGCCTTTACTAATCTTTCTCATAATAATTTAACTAAATGTATATTAGAGATTAATTTCAATTACCAAAAATTGCCTGCCAGCTAAATAAAATAGGCACTACCAAAGCGACTGCTAAAGATAAAAAAACCATACCCCTTTCATTAGTACTTACCTTTACAGATTTCATCTTGTCAGGCTGGACATATATAATATCATTTTGTTTAAGGGTATAATAAGGTGATGACAAAAGATCTTTATCGTTAAGATTTAAGGTTGTTACTGACCTTACTCCGTCGGATTCTCTAATCAGACGAACATCTTCACGTAGACCAAACTCTGTCATATCACCCGCTAATCCCAATGCTTCGAAAATATTTAAATTCTCCGACGGCACATAAAACGTAGATGGGTTTTTAACTTCACCAATAACAGTGATTTTAAAATTAGCAAATTGAATCGTGACTACAGGATCCACTATATACTCCTCAATTCCCTTCTCGATTAGCCCGGTTGCCTGTGATTTAGTAAGCCCTCCTATTTTCAATTTCCCTACTACTGGAAGGTTAACCTCACCTGTTTCATCTACTAAAAACCCTTCCGCATTGATACTATTAATGACACTCCTATTGAAATCTAGATCAGTAGATGGATCATTGAACATTGTATTCATTTCTGGCTGTAGACTACTCAAGCTAATCCTCAATAAGTCCCCAGACTGGATTTTCACTTGTCTATCTTGTTCTATTTCAATTTGAAACTTTTC
>JBBKVK010000057.1:0-11587 GCA_037968395.1 Saprospiraceae bacterium
TTTATTACCTATGCTGTCGATCTGTTTGTGCAATACATGGGTAGCTATCGTGGTTTTTCTACAGAAGAACTTACCATTGCCATCAGTCAAGTGCATTTGATCAGCAATATGAAATCCTATTTATTTGAGATTATTGTTTGTGGACTAATAGCATTAATATTGGTCGGCATTATCATTATTATGAGAAGAAAAGTAAAAAAGAAGTTTTCACTCTTGTGGGGAGGTTTGTTTTTTATCCTAGCATCTATATCTGTTCATTACTCCTCTAATAAAGTAAACACCATATTGCTTAATGGATATCCGGCTCCTATTAAAAGTGGGGCTATAATCTATAATTACTTAATCAAAGAGTCGGTAGTCGAACATCGTTTATTGCCTGACGACATTGTGCCTTCAAATAAACCTATCGATAAAAACATCATTTGGGTCATTGATGAATCTGTCACAGGTAGTTTTCTAGGAATCAATAATTATGAAAAACAAACGACACCCTTTTTAACTGAAGAGTTACAACAAAACCCCAACCTTCGAAATTTGGGAGTTGTAAATTCCATAAGTAATTGCTCTAATTACAGCAACCTCTTTTTGCGAACAGGTATGACAACAAATAAGGAATATAAGGCACTTAATAACTTACCATCTATTCTTTCATATGCTAAAAATGCTGCCTACAAAATTGTTATGTTGGATTCTCAGATTACAGCTGGTGAGATGACTAATTTTTTGACACCAGAAGAAATGTCTCTTATAGACGAATTACACACCTTAGATCGCAGCGTCATTCCCGCTGAAAGAGATCTCCAAATGAACAATGAATTAGCTGCAATCCTCGATAAATATCAGGAAGACAAGCTATTTGTCATCTATATAAAATTTGGATGCCATTGGCCTTATTTGCTTAATTTTGACAATTCTAAAGCAAAGTTTTTGCCAATCCAACCTTCTACTTTTACTAGAATGGTGCCCGAAAATAAAGAACTGATAATTAATACGTATTGTAACTCTATCTATCACAATGTAGATATATTCTTTAAGGATTTGATCTCCTTAGTATCTCCTGAAAAAAACTACTTGATCTACACGTCTGACCATGGCCAGAGTATACTAGAGTCGGACACACCACGGACGCATTGTTCTAATAGTGTTGATGAAATCCCATTAAATGAGTTTAACGTACCCTTAATAGTATATACTTCAGGACAAGACTCCGTTAAACGTCTCAATAATTACAGTCAGATACAAATGTATCCTACTACATTAAAGTTAATGGGGTATGATAGTACTATTTATATGAAATATGGACCAACCCTAGAAGAGAGTATGTCTGAAAGACAGAGCTGGATTACTGGTACAGGGAAAAAGGTGAATTTTAAATAATAAAGAAATCTCCTTTTTTTACAGTATTGTTGCTTATACGAATTCTTTAATTCGTTTTAAATATATAGCATTTATATTATTGTGATCATGCTCTCTGATTATTTTTAGCCTAGCGTTTGCTCCCATGACAAGTCGTTCTTTAAAAGACATGTTAATAAAATGGGTCATTTTTTCCACTAATTGAGTGTGGTCCGATTTGGGTACTATAAACCCTGTAACTCCCTCATCTATCAACTCTTTACAACCTACATTGTCCGTCGTTATTATGGGTGTTTCCATTGCCGCTGCTTCCATCAGAATACGAGACAAACCTTCTCTATACATGGAAGGAAAAACCACACAATGTGTTCTATTTAAAAATGATCTAATATCATTGGTTTCTCCATGAAATTTGATGAGATCACTTTCTTGTTGCTCAAGTATGTAGTCATAAGGTACTGCATTGGGGTTAGTTGGGTCTAAAAAACCCACCACATCAAATTCACAATGCGGGAACTTTTCCTTTATAACTTTTGCCGCTTCGATATATTCTCTAAATCCTTTATCCCAGATAATCCTGCCAGCAAATAGAAATCTCATAGAGTTACCGTTGGACTTTTGACTTTGGGGTTTAAAAAAAGAAGTATCCACCCCTTCTCCTGGTAACAAAAAGGTCTTAGTAGCTTTAACTATTTTCAATCTTAAGAAATCGTCTAAATCCGTTTGGTTTAAAAACCAGACCTCTTTGCTTAATGAGGACGCCAGTTTGTATAAAAAGATGGATATAACTTTTGTAAATTCATTAGAAAAAGACAAAAGGTGCCCTAAGCCTGTCGTGATTGCAATAGACGGTATCCCAGCTAGTTTTGCAGCAATACTTCCATATATATTAGGCTTTATAGTATAGTGAATGATAAAGTCAATATCGTTTTTTCTGTAGATTTTTCTCAATTGACGAATGATATTTAACTCCGATAATGGATTGGTGCCATAATTATCCAAATTAAGATGCTGGTAGGAAACCCCTTCCGCAATAAGATTTGAGCTAAAATTATCTTTAGGTGCAATCACTAGAATTCTATACCCATTTGCTTGTAAAAAACGGATGAGGTTTAATCTAAAATTATAAATGCTCCATGAGGTATTTGCCACCAGAGCCACTAAAGGTTTTTTAGTTTTAATTACCTCTATCAAATTGTCCGTTTTATCTACAAGTACAGGTATATTATCCATATTCCTCAACAACTTGATCAAGTCCAATGATATCAAGACCACTTTCATGTATAATATCAACAATGTCAGTGTATGCTTCTTGCATATATTTATTTGAGTATGGAGTTAACTCATTATTATGAAAAAGAAGTGAAATTACAGAATCTGTTTTATTGTCATTGATAAAACCCATTACTTCTTCTACTATTTTATGTCGATCACCAGATCCATGAGCAGATAATGCTACATCCATAATTTGTAAAGGAAGAACTAGTGTTCTATATGGCATTTCGTTTCTCAGGTTATAAGGATAAAAAGGCAAACCAAAACTGTTTCGTAAGTTGATTCCCCGAGAAAAACCAAGACTGGCGTCTGTTTTAATTTTTGACTTATGCAATTCTTCCCATGCATATGGTAGGTTAAATTTTAAAAAATGGTACCTATTATGCCGTACTTCTTCTGGAAAATCTCCTACTTCTTTCTTTATTGTGTAATCAGTAGCACTTTTATGAAGCCCATTAGTCAATCCATTTGACTTTACCGTTTCCAACCATTCTTTTTCTAAAGTATAATCAGCATTCTGGATCCCTTCTTTACCTCTTTCCTTATAATTTAGCCAATAGAAAGTAGATGGTATGTTTAATGATATATCTAAATCAATAACCTCATTAATATTATCCCATGGTGATTTACCAAGTGCAAGGTTTTTTACAAATACAGCAGATTTACCAATCTGCCCTGTTTTTAATGACCAAATAAATTCTTGCCTAAATCCTGATGTTAGAAAATCTATATCATGAGAAATATAAATTTTTGATTTTTGCTTAACTCCTGAAGTTATCCCGCATTTAGATAAAAAGATATCGATTAATTCAACAACTAGGTTCTTAGACCCAATTCCAAATTTATGCTGAACTGACATATCTTGTTTAAATCTCCCATATTTATCAAGATAAATATCATCCGCATTATACTCCTGTATACAGTTTACAAGGTAAAAAACGGTACTGATTAAATCTTCTTCTCCATTGTCCGCATATACCATTAGGTTATCTTCAAAATACACACTGTGGTCGAATAGTTCTAAACTTAACTTGTCATAAAAAGATACAGAAACATCAAACGTGTAACCTTTTTCGTTTCCAACAGTTATATCTGCTTCTTCTTTTACAGGTATGAAGTCAAACTCAACATTACGTACCGATTGTACCAAGTAGAAAAACCACATTACTTTTCCAAAGTAAAGAACGTGAGGTTGTATGTATACTTTTGTAGGCAATTTTAGTTTTTTAGTTTTTCTGAATTTATTTAACCGTTTTGGTTTTTAATTAGCTGTTGTATTCATCCACCTTGCTGAGGTTTTCATACACCTTACCCCCGCCTGCCAAAGTAGTACGGCGCACAGGCCCATCAAAGGGGGAGAAGCTTGTGTCTTAATTATTAAGTCTATTTTATCTTGTTTAGTAACCATAATCCAACTCTTTGCTCCTCTCTCATTCATACTCTACCGCTCTCCCCCCTTTGAAGGGAGTTGGGGGATGAGCAAGGGAACAGTTTGATAAATACCTACAATAAGCTCTTTACCACTTGCTTTATTTCTTGCTCGTCTTTTTTTGGATAAATCAACAATGCATTTTCTTCATCTACTACAATATAGTCTTCTAAACCTTTAATAACCACAACCTTCTTACTGTCGGATCGGATAATACTGTTTTTAGTATCGATAAGATGGGTTTGTTCTCCCAGTGTTACTGTATGGTTGTCGTCTTTGTCAAGGTAATCATGAAGGCTATTCCAAGTGCCTAAGTCGCTCCACCCTATATCGGATGGAATAGTAAATACGTTATCCGATCTTTCTAGAATGGCATAATCTACTGAGATGTTTTCTGTCTTTGGGTAAACTTTATCAATGTAGTTTTGCTCATCGTCTGTTCCAAAAGCAGATTTGTTTTGACATAAGACATTAAGGATATCTGGAGCATTCGTTTTAAATGCTTTCAGTATTGTATCTACACTCCATACAAACATTCCAGCATTCCATAGATAATTACCAGAAGACACGTACTCTTCTGCGGTCTGAGTGTCTGGTTTTTCTCGGAAAGAGGCAACTTTACAAACTCCTACACTTGGATCATTTTCTCCTCCTTCACATTGACAATCAAGCTCTATGTATCCATAACCCGTATCAGGTCTGGTTGGTGTAATGCCTAAAGTGACTATCGCACCCCTACTTTCTGCAAATTCAAAAGCTTGTGCTAGTTTAGACACATATGCCTCTTCTTTTAAGATAACATGATCAGATGGTAGTACTGCAAATACTGCTTTTGGGTTTTCTGATTGAATCCTCAATGCTGTATAGGCTACACAAGGACCAGTGTTGTTCATACTGGGTTCACAGAGTACATTTCGTTCTGGAAGTTCTGGTAAGTGTTCTAATACTAATGCTTTATATCTTTTATTGGTAACTATGAGTATTCTCTCCGCTGGCACTAATTTTAAACATCTTTTAAAAGTAGTACGAATTAATGACTCTCCAATTCCTAATATATCTAAAAACTGCTTTGGCCTGTCAACAGTGGACGCCGGCCAAAATCGCGAACCTATTCCTCCTGCCATGATGGCGATGTAGTTGGCTGATTGGTTTGTTAGTTGGTTGGTTTTCATTTTTAGTCTGCTTTCTGAATTATAAAATATTATCTTTTTCTTGACATTGTTTTTAGCTCTTGAGCTTTTTGCTCTTAAGCTCTTAGTTTGAAAATAATCATTGAATCTCCAATGATTTTTTTATAGAAAAAATGAGACTATTAAGCATTTTGTTGATTTCAAGTGCTTTCAAAGACACTGCTTTTTCCCAAACCAATAGTTTTTCAAAAGATAAAAATTCATTCTCAGTTTCCATAATCAACCCGTTTTAAGAGCTTAAGAGCCAACAGCTTTTTAGCCAATTAATCAAACAAGGCTAACAACTCGTCCTTATTCATACTCTTCATGATGTTTTCATCTGTTGAAATGATATCTGAGGCGATCTTTTTCTTTTTCTCTTGAAGTTTAAGAATTTTTTCTTCAATTGTGTTTTTACAAACCAATTTATATGCGAAAATATTTTTATCCTGACCTATCCGGTGGGTCCTATCAATTGCTTGAGCTTCAACGGCAGGGTTCCACCATGGATCTACAATATAGACATAATCTGCCTTGACAAGGTTAAGACCAGTATTACCTGCTTTAAGGCTTATTAGGAATATTTTAATGTCATCGTCAGTGTCAAATTCCTCTACCACTTCTTTTCGTTTTCGAGTAGAGCCATCTAAGTAACTATATTTTATACCTCTTTTGTCTAACTCTTTTCTAATCAAGTCTAACATAGAAGTAAACTGAGAGAAAACTAACGCATTGTGATCATTTAGCTCGTCAGTGAGCTGTTCTACTAAAGTTTCGATCTTGATGGACTCTTGCTGAGATTTAGGAAGGTCTTTTCTGACTAAAACAGGAGAATTACAAATCTGTCTTAGTCTTAGAAGGCCTTCTAATATTTTCATTTTACTCTTATTAAGCCCTTGTTGTTCTACTTGCCCTTTTATGTCTTGTCTTATTTGAGATTTTACTTCATCGTATATTTTACGTTGGGCTTTACCCATTTCACAGTAAATGATACTCTCTGTTTTTTCTGGTAAGTCTTTAGCTACTACCTCCTTAGTCCGACGTAATAAAAATGGATTAATAATCTTTTTAAGCAATGTTGCCGCTTCAACATCTCCGTTTGCATCAATTGGTTGAGCAAATAGATCTTTAAATGACTTTTGACTACCTAGTATTCCTGGGTTGACAAAATTCATCTGGGCATATAATTCAAAAGTATTATTTTCTATCGGTGTACCTGTCATACAAAATTTGTTGTTTGCTTTTAATAAACAAACTGAACGATATCGTTGTGAGGTCACATTTTTAATTGCTTGAGATTCATCTAATATGATATACTCAAAAGGTATTTCAGAAAGGTCTCTAATATCATTACCAATTAATGTGTAGGTTGTAATGATAAGGTCATATTCATAAAACTTATCTTTATCAATCGTCCTATCTAGTCCATAATGGATTAGGTATTTTAATCCCGGGCTAAACTTATCTAATTCGTTGCACCAGTTAAAAATCAAAGATCTAGGTACCACTATTAAGGAACACCTTTCTGATGTTTTGTGTACTTCAGTTAACATCGAGATTACTTGTACCGTTTTACCTAGCCCCATGTCATCCGCTAAGATACCACCCCATTTTATCTCATCAAGAGTCTTTAACCACTGATAACCTGCTTCCTGATAAGGGCGTAAATCTGCTTTTATTTCTACAGGCAGTTCATATTGTGTTCTATAATCAAAATCAAGGAGCTTTCGTTTTTTCTCTCTTAGTTCATTGAGTATCGCCTTGTCATCAATATTATCAAACAACTCATCAATGACATTAAATTTAAACTTACTAATTCTAACCCCTTCTTTAGAAATTTCTGCTGTTTGTACAATGTTTTTAAGCCTTTTAATCCACTCTTCTGGTATTAGACCTAAGGTACCATCATCTAATTTTACATATTTTTGATTTTCTTTTATTGCTTTTACCCAGTCAGTAACCGATACTGTTTGATCCCCAAACTTCATTTCTACTTCTACGTCAAACCAATCTATACCCGACTTCACATAATTAGAAACGGAGCCTCTATGCGGTGAAAAATTGAGCTTAGTTAGGTTTTCCTGACCAAAGACCTCAATATCATTGTCTCTACAAATATCATAAAAGTTCAAAAACCATAACTGCTCTAATACCTCCTCTAACTTTAAATATAAATAGTCTTGGACAAAGTAATTAATATCAAAGTTTGGATGCATTGATTTAATAACTTCTAGAAACTCTTGTCTTTCTTCTTCGTCCACTTTACTTATTACCCCTTCATCTATTTTTTCTCTTTCGTGTAAAATATTAAACTTGACATCATCAAAAGATATAAATGGCTCGATAATAATAAAATGACCAACTTCTTTTAGATAAACCTCTCTCTTTCCTCCTGCAAGTTTCTTTTTAGTCAACTCTACAGACTTATCCCATTTTATTGGTGTGTTGTTTGATAGGTTTTGAACCAACTCCATAAACTGGTGCTTATCTTTTCTACCAAAAAGCAATTCGGGGTTCTTAGAAAACTCTGCTATTATCAAAGATTCTTGAGGGTTCTGAAACAAATAAGCCGTATCATTAATTAGACAAAACAGTGGTGTTGAGAGGTAAGATCCTTTCTCTATTGGTGTCTCATCGTCCAACATAATTTGCCCGATTAATTTATACCCTATAGCATGCTCCTCTACAGATAGTTTAATAAACATACTTTTAGGAGAAAAAGAAAACGAGACCATTGTTCCTTTAGTAATGTTTGGATAAATATTGTCAGAATCCAGATAATGAAACATGTCATTTACCTTATCAAGGTTTTCTTGAATATATAGCCTCATTTTATACATTGAATCTAGCCTTTTAAGAGAGATCGTGTTTTGTATATTGTTTAATTGGCTGAAATTTTCAATTTCTTTTTCTTTGTAGTATTCAGGAAAATCAACAGCTTCAAGCTTTGCAGATAATTTTTCTTTTGTCTTGTTGTATCTTCCTTGGATTAGATTAAACAACTTTTTTTCTTTAAAATCAGAAACCCATAGGAGGGCATTACCCATATCCTCTTCTTTCTCTATTTCTTGGACAATTTTTTCGTTTAGTGGCCTGCTTAATAATGAAAGTCTTTGATTTAAGTCATCTATTTCTTCTGATTCGTATAAAGAGTCATTGATTTTATGAAGGAGTACTCTCTTTAATTTTAACCTTAAAGTATATGATATTAGTAATACCTCTTTTGATATACCAAGATCTTCAGCAAACGCTGCTACTTCTTGATCAAAATTTAGTCTCTCTTTTAAGTAAGCGTCCTCATCAACTTCATATATAAACTGTTCGAGGGCCAACTTTTGGTGCTTGCAAAGTTTATGAGTAGAAGTGTGGCAAGAGTTACATTTAATACCTAATGCTCCATACTCTCTTGTAAATAATACATCGGCAACTTCCTTCATATTCCCGCCTAGGTAATAAGCTTGTTTTTCATAGCAAACTACTTGTATGGTATTGTCCTCGAAGAATTTAACAACTCTATCGTGAGCGGTAAGAGTATTATTACTATATGAGTATTTATCTAATGATTTTAAAAGTGGTTCATCTTTTGGTAAAAACCTATACTTGTCGGTTCCTTTTACTAATGCCCCTGCATCTGGGTTAGTTGGGTCGATTACATCTATTTCATTATTTAATAAATGATACATTACTGCTGCACTATGCTTACAATTTTTGCCAACAGGACAAGTACATGATGTAGAACTTAAAAATCTATTTTTTTCATTAATTAATAATTGTTGCTTGTAGTAGTTTTCTCCATCACTTGCTTTCACAGTACCGTTGACGATATTGGTTATTTCGTCCATGTACACTTCTTGTACTGCTCCTTTTCCTGCAAGGTCCATTCCTTTCATTCTTACCTGTGGTGTAAACAGAGATTGTAAATGGTTTTCTATGGTATCAGTACTTAATTTTGTATCCGTCAAATCGATCTTCTTTTGCTTTTTTTGTAATTTGTGAGTATACTGTAACGCTTTTCAAAAGCTATTTGTTTCTTATATACTTCATTCATGTCCGAGACTCAAATGTAATCAACTTCGCTAGTATGTCCTATTTTCATTTTTATAAATAATGTCTTCTTACTTCATCATATAAATCATCAATAAGGTCATTTAGTAGATTTCTTCTATCAAACCTTTGCGAATTCTTATTTCGATACTCTATGGGTATGGCATTAATATCTCCATAAGTTTCATAGCTTATCACATCTTGGTATCTTTCTTTTGAGAAGTTTTGTCCATACTTTTGGCAATGTCTTGACATCGGTTGAACGTCTGAAGATACATCCCAAAGCAATGTATATCTTATCGTTTTAGTAGTAACTGAGCCACTTATTGTTTTATATTTTGGTACTCTTACTTCATTTCCCTTATCATCTTTTTCTATTGTATAGCCATCTTCTACTTTCTTTTGGAAATCCCTCTTTTCTGATCTTGTAGATTGGCCTTCTTGCAGTCTTTCAAAGTCGAGTTCGATAACACAATCTACTTCCTTTGGGCCTCTGTTTACATATACTGTGGTGAATCCAGAACTCCCTTCTAATTGAGAAAACTGTCTTTCGATCTCATTTCTTTCCATGATATTAAAGTTTACATCTATCTTAAAAATGAAAACCATCATGGCCTTTGTAAGTGCCTCTTCTAGTAATAAATCTAAGTCTGCAATATCCGGATTATATTTTTGTCTTAGCGTATAAAAATCATTATAAGCAGATTGAGCCAAAGACTTATCGTCTTTTTCAAAAGCGAGGTCAAGGTTACTACGTCCTCTTTGGAAGTAGTCGTCAATGATTTCAGCTCTTACTGCATCACTTATATTTACCATTTCCTTATTTCTCCTTACGTTTGATGTATCAAGGAACTCTGAGCCTTCATTGTAAAAATCAATAAGATAATTCATCTTAATATAGATACTTTCCTTCCGTTCTACTGTATTTGTTCTTTTGTAGTCTTTTAAAATATTGGTCTCATATTTTACTAAAGCTTTATTATAAATGCTTTTACTTTCTCTAGATTTTTTCTCAGACCTTAAGTCTTTAAGACTTTTTTTAATAGCACTTTCGTACTTTCCTTTGTTGTACTCTTCTTTAGCTGATCGGCAAGAAGGAAGAAGTAATAAAACGGTGAGAATTAATAAAATTGGTTTCATAGTTACATTTTTTGGTCTAGTGATTTACCCGTTTCAATATGACTAAAATCTGGTAGATATTTACTAAGTAATTCTACTACTTTAGCTTTATCCACTGATTCACTTTCAAATAGTTTTGTGAAAGCCAATAAAGTGTCTTCCACTTGTTTGTTTGTAGAGATTGGGGTGTTCTTAACTATCCCTAGTGCATGATAAGAGTCCATATCTACTTTATCTTTATTGGTATAAAACTCCTCAAATGACTTTTCCCCACTAGTATCAGATTTAAAGAAGTAGACTGGGTAAGATAGGGATTTTGTTTCCCTTTTAGCCGCTTTTTCCTTTGCTTCTTTTTCAGATTTGCAATAATCAGGTTTTAATCCCATCTCTTTAAGAAAGTTTTCTGCTATTGAAGAAAAGGTCATCATCTCATTTTCATCAAGCTTAGGAAAAAATATATCACTACTCTTTCCTAACATACATGCCAACATACATAGTTGTCCACTTTCTTCTGGCGAAACAAAATATCTCTTGACATCGCTTGGAGCCGATAACGGTTGCCTTTTCATCATACGATCAATAAAGCCAGCCAATAGGCTTCCATTACTAAATGCAACATTGGCAAATCTGGCCGTTGTTATCTTTAAGTCCCTTGAGTAAGCCAATAAAACTTTCTCCATCAGCTTTTTGCTAGCTCCCATTACATTTACTGGATTGGCTGCTTTGTCTGTAGAGACAGAAAAGAGGTGTTTAGGCTTAGATAACAATGCTAAATCTATTAATTTCTTAGTGTTGTACACATTGTTGTGGATCATTGCTTCAATTGCTAAATGATCTTTTTCACTACGTACATGTTTATGGGCGGCAAAACAAGCAACAATATCAAAATTTCTGCTTGCAAACATCTTTTCAAAAACCTGGCTGCCAAAATCAAAAGGGTATGTAAGGAATTCTTCCGGCATATAAATCTCTTGGCTCCTAAGATCTCTTGTAAGTTCTGTCAATCCATTTTCGCTATAATCTACCACTACCAAACTAGCGGGCTCAAATGGAAGTACCGCTTTGACAAATGACGACCCTATCGTGCCTGCACCACCAATTACAAGTAATCGCCGCCCTGATATTTCTCGAGAAAGAGCACTTTTATTAGCAACAATATCCTTGGTAAAAAAAGATTCCTTTCTACCTGTGATAT
>JBBKVK010000058.1:0-13454 GCA_037968395.1 Saprospiraceae bacterium
TAAGAAAAACAATGATTTTAGTTTTAGGAATTGGTTTTGCATCTTGGAATCCCAAATTTTACACACCCAATACTCAAAACGTACCTTTGATTTCGGAAAAGGGGAAACTAATCTAACTCTTTCGGGCAATGGTAACCAAAATTATGAAAAACTTATTAAAACTACTAGTATTTACAGTCATCTTCTTGGCATGTGGAAAAGATACTAACAGAAAATCAGGTGTCTGTTATTGTGATTTTTTTCAAGGCGACGATAAAGAATATAAATTGAGTAATTTGTCTAGGCAAGAACAAATTGATGCATGCAATGTTCATGATACAAATGCAGCAAAATTTTGTGGCCGCTGCGAGTTGGAAAAAGCGGATATAATCTAAGGCGATTAAACCCGCTTTATACAATAGTACTTCGTAAGGAAAGTTGAAAAAACAACTAACCGATGGGCTGTGAGGTAAGTTGCATTTTTAGTCGTACTAACTGCCCGCCGTATAAGACTTTGGTTGGCGAGAATTGTCTTAACATAGAGTGGGTTAAAGTTAATCGGCTTTAATTTGAAAAGACTGAGCAAATAACAATGATAATTGAGAGTCATCAATTGGAAACAAACTTACTTTCCCAGATTCAATTCCTATAGAAATTCTCAAATTAAAATGAAACAAAAATATCATGATAAAAAATGACTTATCGCTATTAGTTGAATCTAAAAGAAAGGTTACTCAACTTCTAAATCTAAAAGAAAACTTAACACTCAAAGTGATGCATAAATTTAATTTGCTTCTTAGAATGTCGCCTAAAGTAAATATAGATGAATACAAATGCCAAAACATACCACATAATAGTTCAATCTCTTTAGCTTATGGCCTCAAAAATTAAAAGAGTATACCTTATATTCGTTGGAGTGTTGATATTCCTATTTTTAGGTATTTTCGGGCTTGATTATTTTATTGAATGTAAACTTAAACAAATAATAATTCAGGCACCTGAAAATGTAGAGATTCAATATGAAGCCATTGAGGTAAATTCATTCTCGGGTAGTGTAAATTTGGTTAATCCATTTATTTCTGTTTATGATAAATCAACTTGCAAGTTAAATGTCCAAATCGAAATGGAATATTTAATGGTACAATGTTTTAGTTATTGGAATTATTTCATTAATGATAAAATTAGATTAGATGATATCCTTTTCGTTCGTCCAAAAATAACTTATAATAATAACAAAAAAAAGAAAGCTCAATCTTATAAAGATGTGTTTAAAAAAGGGCTGAGGCATATAATAAATGTTGGAAACATCGATATTAAAGATGCTCATATTGAAGTCTATGACTTTGCCAATGATTCTTTAATATTGAAAACGGAAAACCTGAATTTCAGAATCAATGCAATTGAATTAAATCCATCAAATGAAAAGAATCCACTGACATATAATAATTTTAAAATAACATCCAATACTATTTTTTGTAGGTTAAACAATTATGAGAATCTGATGTTGGCACATCTTGATATGAGTTCTGATTATTCTATATTTAAAGGAATAAAGTTAAAAACTAAGTACTCAAAAGAAACGTTATCGAAGGTAATTAAGTTGGAACGAGATCATTTTGATTTAATTATAGATTCCATCGAAATAAATAAACAAGAATTTGGTTTTGAACAAGATTCGGTATTCTATTTTAAAAGTGATCGTGTAGATTTACATCAGCCAAATTTTAAGTTATACAGAGATAAGTTGGTGGCGGATAAGTTAGATTATAAACCTCTGTATAGTAAAGTTTTGAGAGAACTAAATTTTGATATAATTTTAAATTCTGTTTTTATTAACAATGCGTCTATTACTTACAATGAAAAAGTAAAAAAAGATTCGAAAGGGGGTAAACTTTTGTTTACAAATTTAAATGCCGAGATCAAAAATTTGGACAATACCTATGAGTCTGGAAAAAAGCTTACATCCTGCAAGGTAAAAACAGTTTTTATGGATAATACCCCTGTAAATGTGCTATGGGAATTTGATATAAATAACATCAATGATAAATTTGTCTTTAAGGCCGAATTAGGAAACCTTAGTGCTAAGAGCATGAACCAATTTATGGAACCGAATTTGAATGTGCAATTAGAAGGTGAAATCGAAAGAACCTATTTTACTATTCATGGCAATGATCTCAATGGACAAATTGATCTAAAGATGAAATATGATGAATTTGATGTGCTTATTTTAAAAGAAAATGGTAAAGAAAAAAATAAATTACTTTCACGGGTAATAAATATTTTTGTTTCTAAAGATAGCAAAGGCGCTTCTGAAAACTTTAGACATGGCTCATCATCCGAGGTTAAAAGAGCAATGAATAAGTCTATATTTAATTTTTTATGGCTAAATATAAGAGCTGGTTTGCTTAATGCCATGACGGGCAACAATGTGGAGAAATTTGATTTTATTTTGGATAAAATATAAGCCTAACCTTCTAATAAAATATTTTTGAATTTGGTCATTAATTAGTTTTGGAATTGGGTCAAAAATAAAAAACAGGACTTGAAAGTAACCAATATTCATAAAAAAATTATCAATCAATCGAAGAAGAGTTTAACTTAAGTGATCGAAACTTTAGATACCAAAAATGATAGAATTTGGCCGTTTGAAAAGTGGGCTAAAATTAAATTTAAGGAAGGATTAAAGCAAGGTAGAATTGGTGGTAAAGATCAAGTTGAACTAGATTTGTAAGCAAGGTCAAAAAAGCGCAAAATAGCAATCATTTTAAATAGTATTCATCGTTATTATTATTATTATTACTATTATTAGATTCGAGTCAAATGTGTTATAAACATCTACACCTTATATAAAAGTCTCAATAAAGCAGGTTTAAGGACCTTAATAATTAGCTTTTACAGCTCTGGAACCTAAATAGTTTGGTTAATCATTTGAATTTGTACTAAAAAAGGCAAAGATTGAAAGCCCAATGATAAATTTGGTTTTTCGGAATAAAAGAGTATGTTTGTATAAGTGAAGTATCTGTCATATGGCAGATATTAGTATGTTAATATTAATTAAATAAAAATAGAAGAACCAAATTTTATTTAAGGTAGATCAAAAAGTTAAAAAGCAATTAGATAGCGCTAAATCTAATCTTAATTGTCCTTTAAACAGAATTGACAAAAAAGTACTTCTGGTTAAACAGAACACATTTTTTACCAAAACAAATTAGAGCATGACAAATATTTTAACTCAAAATAATGTGACTATTATGGGTAATGGTCGACCGATTATTTTTGTCCATGGATTTGGATGTGATCAAAATATGTGGCGTTTTATCGTCCCAGCTTTCGAGCAAGAATATAAAATTATTCTGCTTGACTTAGTGGGTGCTGGGGATTCTGATCCTACTGCCTATAATGAACACAAGTATGCGACTCTACATGGACATGCAGAAGATATTGTAGAAATTTGCGAATTCTTAAACTTGAAGGATGTAATTTTTGTAGGGCATTCAGTTAGTGCAATGATTGGGATTTTGGCGGACATTCAAAACCCAGGTATTTTCTCAAAACTTGTACTAATCGGTCCATCTCCTTGCTATATCAATAAGGAAGAATATTTTGGAGGATTTGAACAAGAAGACATAAAAGGACTACTCGAAATGATGGAATCTAATTACTTAGGTTGGTCTGCCTCTCTGGCGCCTGGTATTATGGGTAATTCTAACCAACCTGAATTGCAGGAGGAACTGACCCAAAGTTTTTGTAAGACTGACGCCACTATTGCAAAGCATTTTGCCAGAGTGACTTTCCTTTCAGACAATCGGAAGGACTTATCGAATGTTTATGGAGAATGTTTGGTGCTCCAATGTCGTGAAGACATTATTGCCCCAGAAGCTGTAGGCAAATATGTTCATCAGAATATTCCGAAAAGCCAATATATTTTGATGAAAGCCACAGGTCATTGTCCACATATGAGTGCACCAAAAGAAACAATAGACTACATTCAATCCTTCCTGAAATAATGGACTATTTCTCTCATTTAGATAACATATTTCAGTCACATGACGGATGGAAATCATTATTTGGAGAGGTGCCTTGTGGTTATTTATTAACTGACCCTAAAGGTCGAATCCACACGGTCAATGACACGTTACTAGATTGGTTGCAATATGATCGAAATGAGATGGAAAATAAACTGCATTTTCAGGATCTAATCCCTCTTGGTGAGAAGATATTTTATGAATCGCGGCATGCAGTGATGCTCAAACTTCAAAATCAGGTGAACGAATTAAATTATAACCTAATCGGGAATGATGGAATCAGACGCCCAATGTTGGTGAATTCGGCTCGTCGCTTGAATCAAATAGGCGAGATTATAGGTCTTCAGTTTGTAATTTTTTCATTTTCAGAACGAAAAAAATATGAAGAAGAGCTCTTGAATGCAAAAAAACAATCGGAGGAAGTCGCCGCCGCTAAATCAAATTTTTTATCAATTGTCAGTCATGAGGTCAGAACACCTATTCATGCAATCCTCAATTCAATTGAAATATTGATTCAAGATACTTTCTCGGCAGAGCAAAATGAACTACTAGCTGTGATTCATCACTCTAGCAGTAATCTCATTGATTTTGTTAACTCTGTTCTGAATATTACAAAAATGGAAGTAGGTAATAGAGTAGCAATTAAAGAACCATTTTGCATTGAGTATTTGCTAAAACAATTATTGGCTATTTATCACTCATTTGCACAGAAAAAAAATGTAGACTTTATATTAAACATACCAGAGAATATTCCTAATGTTGTGATTGGTGATAAAGATAGTATCCGTCAAATTCTTACTAATCTTATCGGCAATGCCATTAAGTTTACTTCAAAGGGTAAAATAGAGCTGAATGTAAACCTGTTAGCTATTAGCGAGGAAACATGTACACTCCAATTCGTTTTGAAAGATTCTGGAATTGGGATAAGTAAGGACGAATTGAATAATATCTTTGAACCATTCACTCAGGCTAATCAATCTATTCATCAGCAGTTTGGTGGTACAGGCTTAGGGTTATCGATTTCCAAACAACTCCTTCATCTGTTGGATAGTGAAATGAAAGTGGAGAGCGAATTGGGAAAGGGATCTACTTTTATGTTTGAGCTAATAATGCCTATTTCCAAAGAACTTGTCAGAAATAATGAGTCTTTTAAGGTTTCTGTTCAACTGGATCAGTTTAGGCATATAAAAATACTCTTAGTAGATGATACTTATTCTAACATCCTTATTATAAAGCGCTATTTTGAAATGTGGAACATCCCTTTTGAACATGTGTTTAGTGGTACAGATGCTATAATAACAATTCAAAAACAAAATTTTGACCTTGTACTGATGGACATTAATATGCCTGAAATGGATGGATATGAAACCACAAAAATGATAAGATCTTTAGAAGGAAAAAAGTTCCAGCAAATTCCTATTATTGCTTTATCCGCTTTTAAAGTAAGTGAAATAAAATTTAAGGTAAAAAGATCGGGAATGAATGATATTTTGCATAAACCATTTAAAGCTATTCAACTATTTGAAACTATAACCAAGTGGACGCCTACCCAAAAAATGCCCGACGAGACCTCTCTAGATATAAAGAAGGAGTTAGTTAAAAAACAAAGATATGACTATTTATCTCTTAATAAAATTTGTGAGTTCTTTGATGATGATCCTGCTGTTATAAAGGATTATTTAAAAACTGTTCTTAACGAATTAAAGGTGTCTATTAAGGAATTCACAATTGCTAAAGAACAGTATTCGCAGGACATTTATTGTTCCGTTACCCATAAAAATGCCTCCAATATAAGTATGTTTAATTTGCATAT
This sequence comes from Saprospiraceae bacterium, assembly GCA_037968395.1. Taxonomy (GTDB): domain Bacteria; phylum Bacteroidota; class Bacteroidia; order Chitinophagales; family Saprospiraceae; genus JADKBO01. Next base: position 5,818 of record JBBKVK010000058.1, read on the forward strand.
ACTCAAGGAAAAAATGTCAGCAGGCGAAGAATTTCTGAAAAATGGGCAAAATGAATTGTTTGTGGAACAATGCAATGATATCATTTTATTCTTTCAACAATTTATTGACTGGATACAAAAACAAATTGATAATGGAGTACTACTCTACGAGAAATAAATAGAAAATACAAGGATGTATTCATTTATCATTCAAACTATTAAAAAAATCAGTACTATTTTAGATTAAAAAACTTGTGTAAAATTAGAACTTTTCTGTTACAATTACCTCGATGGTAAGTATGAATAACTCGGAATGCTACGACTATATTTAGAAGTTGTGTTCATGAAAATTTAAAATATGTCAAGACTATTAAAGAAATCGAAAAATGAGATTGGAATAGCTCCAGATGAATTATTGTTTCGGGGAGAGAAAAAAATCAATGAAATATTACTTCGTTTGATTGATTTTGACTCCAATAGCTTTACAGAAGAAACTATAAAATCCATATCAGACTCTTTGAAATATGAAGCTAAAGATACAGTTACGTGGTTAAATGTTGATGGACTTCACAATCCTGAAATTATGGAGACTATTGCTTCTGAATTAAATTTTGATCGACTGGTTTTAGCAGATGTAATGAATACTCAGGGAAGATCTACTATAAAAGAATATGACAACTGTATTTATGTGTCAGTAAAAATGCTTCAACAGGATTCAGCTTCTGCTTTGATTAATGTCGAAAACCTTAGTTTGATACTTACCGATTCATTTCTAATTTCGTTTCAGGAAAGGAAAGGAGATGTGTTCGAACCAGTCAGAGAGCGAATCAGAAAACAAAAAAAGAGGATTAGAAATGGAGGGACAGATTATTTGCTATTCGCTCTGCTTGACGTAGTGATTGACAATTACATCTACATTATAAGTATACTAGGTGAAAAGATTGATATGCTAGAAGAAAATCTTCTGCTTGATCCACGACAAGAGGTTATTAATGAAATTAATTCATACAAACGGGAATTGAATTTCTTGAGAAAGAATATTAAGCCAACCAGAGAGATGATAATAAGCTTATCCAAATTAGATTCTGACTTCATTAATGATAGCACAGTACTACATTTTAAAGAACTGCAAGACAATATCAATCAAGCAAGCGACTCTTCAGATAGCTATCGTGAAATTCTTTCAGATCAATTAAACATTTACCATACTACTATAAGTGGGAAGCTTAATGACATAATGAAATTTCTAACTGTATTCTCAGTTATTTTTATTCCACTAACTTTTATTGCTGGAATTTATGGGACTAACTTTGACTTTGTGCCTGAACTTCATTATAAATACAGCTATTATATTATGTGGGCAGTCATGATAACTGTAGCTGTTGGAATGTTATTATATTTTAAAAAGAAAAAATGGTTCTAAAATCTTAGCAAATAAAACCAACATATGATCCAAAGACTTGAGAATAAAGATATGGACATAGCTAAAAAAATACGTTCAGTGTTTCTAGTATCCTATGCAGTTGAAGCAAAGTTGTTAAATGCAACTGATTTCCCCCCTTTAAAGCGACCCCTAGAAAGTTATTTAAATTGTGGCAATGATTTTTTTGGATACACCATAAATCAAGAACTTGTGGGAGTAGTAGAAATTAAACATGAAACCAGCTTTACTCATATTCAAAGTCTTGTAGTAAATCCCAAATTTTTCAGAAAAGGAATAGCAAAAGAACTAATGGAGTTTGTTTTAAAATCGTTTGATGATAAACTAATTGTGGTTGAAACTGGAGTAGAAAATGGACCAGCTACTGAATTGTATAAAAAGTTTGACTTTAAAGAAGTTAATCAATGGCTTACAAATCATGGAATAAGAAAAATAAGATTTGAACTAGATTTACAAAAATAATTATTATCGAGTTTGGCCTAAGATTAATAAGCAGATTATTTTGCAGAAGGATTTAAGGAGCTAATGAAGAAATACTTTCTAGAGAAGGTGAAATAACCGCTTTAAATCTCAAGAAACATTAAAAGAATCTCGCCAAACTATACGGTAATGAAATCAAAATCCTCTCCTGCCAGCCCGATGAGTATAGCATCGAAGGCGAACAGTGGGGTGGCGGACGAGGTGCTTTCAGCTACTATTTATTGGAAGGACTGTATGGTATGGCAGATCTAAATAATGACTTAGAAGTAAATTTAAAAGAAATTGATCGCTATCTCGAAGATCATGTTTCTGTGCAAGTAGCTCCTCAAAGTCAAAATCCAATAACGGTTGGTGGAAAAACTGAAAAATTAACAACTGTTTTTCCTGAAATTCTAGCACAATTAAAAGAAGACAAAAAAGGACAAATGCAACTATTTCCAGCCACTGACTCAGCTTTTAGTTTTAGTTATTTTTCAATTAATAGGTATTAAGGACTAAAAATACTAATCTGCAATGTTTATTATAATTCTACAATATACCTAGATATTGCTAAAACAGACATGGAATATTGAATGCAACTCTTTTCTGCATGAATTAATTAAGAAGTAGAAATTATAATTCTTTAGAACTATAATGAAAATCTGTTATTCAATTACAAGCTATAATCCCAAATCTCCTGTTGTTCTAAAACTAAATATTACCTTAGCTCCTCAATTAATTCAAGTGTAAATGTTATTGTCGTATTTAGAAAAGGATGGGATTGAAGCAGGCTGTGATGAAGCAGGAAGAGGATGTCTGGCAGGGCCAGTATTTGCTGCAGCCGTAATATTGCCAAAGGACTTTTGTAATGAATTATTGAATGATAGCAAGAAATTAAAAGAATCAGATCGGTATGATTTAAGAGTGATCATTGAGCGAGAAGCTATCGCATTTAAAGTAGCCCAATTGACTCATATTCAGATAGATAAGTATAATATATTAAATGCCTCAATTAGGTCAATGCACAAAGCCTTAAATGGTCTTAGTGTTAAGCCGACGAGGATCCTTGTAGATGGCAACAAGTTTATTCCTTATAAAAAGGTAGAACATCATACTATTATAAAAGGTGATGGCAAATATGCATCAATTGCAGCGGCATCCATTCTAGCCAAAACATATCGTGATGATCACATGAAAAAAATGCACAAAAAATACCCCTTCTACAATTGGCAACAAAACAAAGGATATCCTACATTGGAGCACAGACAAGCTATAATAGATAACGGCCCATGTGATTACCACCGTATGACTTTCCAACTCTACCCTCTTCCAAAACAAGGAGAATTACTGATACCAAAAAATTTATAAAATGCAAATAGCTATTTTCACTTTCAATCCATTTCAAGAAAACACCTACGTCTTGTATGATGAAACTAAGGAAGCCGTAATTGTAGACCCAGGATGTTTGGATAAAGATGAAGAATTGCAATTAGTGGACTTTATCACTTCTAATAAACTAATTCCTAAGCATTTAGTCAACACCCATTGTCATATAGATCATGTATTAGGCAATGAATTTGTGAGTAAGAAATACAACTTGCCATTGACGGCCCACAAAGGAGAAAAAGTGGTATTAGATGCTCAGCCACAAGTGAGTAAAATGTACGGCATCCCTTATAAAGGATCTCCAGATATTACAAAGTTTTTGGCAGAAGGCGATGTATTCAAATTTGGAAAATCTGAACTTGAAATAATTTTTGCACCTGGCCACAGTCCTGCTCATATATGCTTATTACACAAGAAGTCTAATCAGCTGATAGCTGGGGATGTGCTTTTTAGAGATAGTATCGGTCGTACCGACTTACCTGGAGGTGATCATAAAACCTTGATTGATAATATCAAATCGAAGTTGCTAGTATTGAACGATGATCTCGTCGTGTATCCTGGTCATGGTCCGAGTACAACGATTGGCTATGAGCGAAAAAATAACCCTTTTTTAACCTAGAAGTGATTACTAACTGAAGTTTCGCTAGTGTACAAAAGATATATAAAGTGTAATGGTTTTATGGTTATTTGGTTTTGAGGGTTATAGATGATTTTTGAAGAACTAAAATACCAACAAACTTACTAGCTAATTACTCAAACATTTTGGAAAAATTGATCATTGTAGATATTAGATAGAGGGTAGTTGAAAATTGAAAAGATTGGAAAAAATTGATAATCTTATATTAGCCAATATTATAAAGAAACCCAATAAACCTAGGCTTAGCCGCTAAACAAAAAAAGTTGTTTCAAAGCTCCAGCCAAATAGAAAAACAACTAAACAGCTATTATTAACAACTAAACAAGTGGTCGCAGACCTTCTAAACCAAGGCGTAGCCGCTAAACAAAAAAAGTTAATTCTATGTTCTTGGCGTTTTGAGAAACTTGAGTTACTTTTAAAAATTTTAAGAAACAGCTGTCAACCCAAGTTTTTGTGCTTCACCCATCATACACTTATATGCTCCTTCGTAATCATTAGATACTTCTCCGTCTAAGATAGCATCTTTGATGGCATTCTTTATTATACCAACTTCTCTGGAAGGACTTAGATTAAATATCTGCATAATCTCTTCACCAGATATGGGTGGTTGCCAATTACGTAGGTGGTCTTTTGCTTCTATTTCTTTGATCTTTTCTTCAAGAGTAGCATAATTCTGAAGATATTTGGCAACCTTGTTTTCATTTTTTGAAGTGATATCTGCTCTGCATAACGTCATCAAATCCTCTATATCCTCGCCTGCATCAAAAAGCAACCTTCTAACTGCAGAATCTGTGATTTGTTCTTTAGTCAAGCTAATTGGCCGGAGATGTAGTCTTACCATCTTTTGGACATATTTCATTTTGGCATCTAGAGGAAGTTTTAGACTTTTAAAGATTCTAGGCACCATAGAAGCACCTAATACTTCGTGTCCATGAAAAGTCCATCCTATTTTAGGATCAAATCTCTTAGTTGGTGGCTTAGCGATATCATGCAGTAATGCCGCCCATCTCAACCAGATATTGCTAGTGTATGGTACGATGTTATCCACTACTTGTAGAGTGTGGTAAAAATTGTCCTTGTGACCTATGCCATTTCTAATTTCTACTCCATGAAGAGCAGTCATCTCAGGAAATATAATATCGAGTAAACCAGTATCGTACAATAATTTGAACCCAACAGAAGGAACTGGACAGGCAAGTATTTTTTCAAGTTCGGTTGCAATTCTTTCTTTAGAAATGATCTTGATTCTGTCTTTGTACTGGCTAATTCCATCTAGAGAAATTTTCTCAATTTCAAAATCCAATTGGGTAGCAAATCTAATTGCCCTCATCATTCTAAGTGGATCATCGGAGAAAGTCTTTCCTGGTTCAAGTGGAGTCTTTATTATCTTTTGCTCTAAGTGCCTTAATCCACCGAATGGATCTAGTAATTCCCCAAAGTTTTCTTCATTCAGGCTCAAAGCCAGGGCATTAATTGTAAAATCTCGTCTGTTTTGGTCATCTGCCAATGTTCCGTTTTCAACAGAAGGCTTTCTCGAATTTGAAGTGTAGGATTCTTTTCTTGCGCCTACAAATTCTATTTCAAGGTCTTTATATTTAATCATTGCCGTACCAAACCGCTCAAAAACAGAAACCCAGGGTCTTGGTTTCATCATATCAGCGACTTGATTGGCCAGTTCGATTCCATTGCCAATACATACGATGTCTAAATCTTTACTAGGTCGTCCTAACAGTCTGTCCCTCACATAACCTCCAACTGCATAAGTCGGATACCCTAATGATTCGGATGCCGATTTGATGAGTTCAAATACTGCTTTTTCTTCTTCTTTGATAACAAATACCACTTAAATCTTTCTTTGTAAGAACAAAAATAGAAAAATGTCAATGATTACTAGATTTATTATCTTGCACTTCTAAAAATAAAAAAGTTATTCTTATGAAAGACGGAAGAATTGTAGGTATCGGTGGCATTTTCTTTAAGTGCGAAAATCCAGATAAAACTAAAAATTGGTACAATGAGCATTTAGGCATCAAGACTGACGACTGGGGTGCTTCTTTTGTCAGTAGGAAGGTCAACAAACCCAAAGAAAATGCTTATTTACAGTGGTCTCCGTTTAAAGATGACTCCGATTATTTTGGTGATAGAGGGCAACAGTTTATGGTTAATTATCGGGTAGAAAACATTGACAAGTTAATTGAGAGGCTAAGATCAGAAGGTATTAAAATCTGTAAAGAAATAGAATCTTATGACTACGGTAAGTTTGCCCATATTGAAGATGTCAATGGGTTAAGGATGGAACTTTGGGAGCCTATTGATCAAGAGTTTGATAAAATGTACAAAGACATTTCAAAGTTGAATGTCGAGTAGGCAATTAGTTTAAGCTAAATAACTTGAATCAATTATTTGAGATTAGCTGATTCATATTAGTACTTAAAATATCTAAAAATAAATACTGGAATAATGAGAAATATGAATTGAATTTTGACATATCTTTGAGTTATAATTCAAAAATTTGTAACTCAATGATTTACCCTAAGACAGAGATTAAATACATAAATGATGTAATAGGTTACGGTGTCGTAGCCACAGAGTTCATACCTGCAGGAACAATTACGTGGGTCTATGATAAGCTAGATAGAGAGTTTACTCCTGATGATCTAAAGAAGATGGACCCAATTTTTCAAGATATATTAGAAACTTATTGTTTTAGAAATAGCAGTGGTAACTACATCCTATGTTGGGATCATGGTAGATATGTAAACCATAGTTTTAATTCAAATTGTCTATCAACTGCTTATGATTTTGAAGTGGCAATTAGAGACATTAATATCGGTGAGCAGCTTACTGATGATTATGGATACCTAAATATATCTGAACCATTTACAGGAATTGATGAAGGAACCGAGCGTAAAACAGTCTATCCGGATGATTTGCTTAATTACCATAATGTTTGGGATAAAAAGATTTTAAATGTGTTTTCTAACATCAATAAATTGGATCAACCATTAAGAAGTCTTGTACCTAAGGAAGTTTGGGACGAGACTATTGATGTCATTAATGGTAAGAAGGAAATGAAATCAATCCTTTCAAATTATTATAATCCTAACAAATAGTGGTTGTTTTAAAGTAAAAAATTCTATTGACCAATGAGTTGGTTTGTAAAATTTAAGTATAAAGTGAAAGTGTCAATCTTCATTAATTCCTTTTGCTTTTTTTAGCATTCGGTGATACTCCCATAAACGAAATTCTACTAGTAATCCAATAGAAAATTCAGTAGCAGCAAATAGTATAATTGGGATCATTGTGCCAATAATTAGGCCTTTTTCTTGTAGAAATATTCCTGTCACTGCAATGATGGAGGCTATTCCAAATGTCCATGCATACCTTCTTCTATTGCCTTCTTTTTTATGCAATCTATAGTTTGTGTAATCAAATTCTTCATCTAAATCATTGTCATTTAGGTCATCCATCTTATTGTAATGATCAGATCTATTCTTTGCGACTTTATACAGCAACAAACCTTTTACAAGGCTGTACAGAGAAAAAATACCCATGCCTAAAGAAAGATAATAGTATCCAAGTTTGTGTGTATAAAAATAAAGTAATATCGATATAAACAGCATTAAAAACGAGATTCCCAAGTAAATGAAACTGGTGATCAAATCCCCTTTATATATGATTTTTATCTTTTGAAGCATTTAACAAAGATAGAGTAAGATTTTTATAAAGTAAAAA
>JBBKVK010000059.1:0-16450 GCA_037968395.1 Saprospiraceae bacterium
TAGATGAAGTATTTGTTGATGAGTGTGTATTTTCTTTTACTTTTTCAAATGTGTAAACCAATATCAAATGGATACAAAGCAGTGGTTGAAGGAAATAAAATTCCACCAGCACTTGAGAAAACTTTGGAACACCATGGACTGCAAAAATGGAAATCACTAAAGGCTTTTGAATTTACCGTAAATAAAGAGGGAGGAGCAGAATCTTATACACTTGATTTGAACAGTCGCAATACTTTAATTGAAAGCAAAGACTTTACCATTTACAAGAACGAAGAAGGTTGCTATGTTACAGCAGATTTGGAAGCATTTAAATCAAATCCATATTTCTATCATAGTGTTTATTACTATTTTGTAGCAATGCCCTTTATGTTTGCTGATCCAGGTATTAATTATGAAACACTAGGAGATTTTGCGATTGAAGATACTACGTATCATGGCATTAAGGTCAGCTATGACGATGGGGTTGGAGATGCAAGTAAAGATGAGTATATAATTCTGACAGATAAAGAGACTAATGAAATGTGTTATTTGCTGTATACTGTCACCTTCTTTTCGAAAGAGAATTCTAATAAATGGGGTGCAAAACGGTATGGACAATGGGAACGTAAAAACGGTATTTTGCTCCCTACTGAGCTAATATCATATAAGTATGAAGATCATAAGCTCCTAGAACAAAAATCAGTTGTCAAAATTTCTAACATTGATTGCTCCATGAATGACTTACCACCTGAAACATTTAATCCAAAGGGAAGTTATGAAAAATGGGTTTCAAAAACAGAAGGATAGCAATAAAATTTACTTGAACTGCCCCAAAAATTATATCTGGAATTCTAACGTTTTAAAAAGTAAAAAAGCCCATAAATAATTTAATATTTATGGGCTTTAGTTCTTATAATTTAACCCTTATAAGGCTTGTATAATGTCATATTGTGTTAAAATATGTTTATTTTCAAATGAATCAACTACAACTACTGCTTGATTGTCCTTGGTTATGAACTTACTTAATTCTTTGACGGGAAGTTCTAACATTACTACTTCAAATGGTTTACCCATGATATTTTTTACATAATCATCAGCATTTTGTAAAGGTGATTTTAAGATGTGATTTAAGATATTCGCATCTGTAACTGAACCAACAATATTATCACCATTCATAACAGGAAGCTGAGAGATGTCTTTGTCCTTCATGATATCTAAAACCGTTTTTAATTTGTGTGTTTCATTGACGAAGATGAATTCATTTTTCTTCTTCTTATTTAAAACGTCTTTAACACGTAACTCTGAATCTAGATATCCTCTATCTCTCATCCAATCATCATTGTAAAGTTTGGCAACATACCTACTTCCGTGATCGTGGAATATTATGACTACTACATCATCTTTAGTCAATTGATCTTTAAGCTGAATAAGGCCTTGTAATGCTGATCCTGCCGAATAGCCAAGAAGCATTCCTTCTTCTTTAGCTAACCTTCTAGCAGCTAATGCAGCATCTTTATCAGTTACTTTTTCGAAGTGATCAATGATGTCAAAATTCACATTTTTAGGCAATATGTCTTCTCCTATTCCTTCAGTCGTATAAGGATAGATTTCTTTCTCATCAAAAATTCCTGTTTCATGATATTTTTTAAATACAGATCCATACGTATCTATACCCCAAATTTTAACATTAGGATTTTGCTCTTTCAGATATTTAGCTGTTCCTGATATTGTACCACCAGTCCCAACACCTACAACCAAATGTGTAATTTTGCCATCGGTTTGCTTCCAGATTTCTGGTCCAGTAGATTCGTAATGAGCAATTGTATTAGAAGGGTTATCATATTGGTTTAACCAAACAGAATTTGGTATTTCTTTATTAAGTCTTTCAGCAACAGAATAATAAGATTTAGGATCTGTAGGTTCCACATTGGTAGGACAGACTATAACTTCGGAACCCATTGCTCTTAAGATATCAATCTTTTCTTTAGACTGCTTGTCACTGGTCGTAAATATACATTTGTATCCTTTGACACAAGCAGCTAGAGCGACACCCATACCTGTGTTACCTGAAGTACATTCTATGATGGTTCCACCTGGTTTTATATCACCTCTTTTTTCTGCATCCTCCACCATCTTTAAAGCCATTCTATCTTTGATTGAATGTCCAGGGTTAAAAGTTTCTACTTTTGCTAAAACCAATGCAGGGATTTCTGCAACAGTCTTATTAAGTTTGACCATTGGCGTATTGCCTATTGTTTCTAAGATATTTTGTTTGTAGTCCATAGTTGTGATTTGAAGATGTAAAGATAGGGGTTAGTGAGTAGTTATTCTAAATATTTGGATAAAATCAAGAAAAATGAATTGTATGATTTTGTTTTGTGAAATTGACAATACGCTAAATAATAGTATTGTAATATAGTGATATATACTATAAATCAAAATTAAATTTTGAAAGTAGAGCCATTAATTGTCTATTGAATAGCTCTTTTAACTACAAAAAAGATTTCACTACCTAATCTTTCTGGTATCGAATTTTGACATACATCCATTTTGACTATTTCAAATAATTGACTAAAAGCCTCTTTATAAGTTTGGAGATTTCCTCCAAATGGTGGACCTTGTTTGTCAAACTCTATTCCAAATAATAAACCACCTAAGAACCCATTAGGCTTCAGTAATTTGTACATTTGGTTAATATAGTCATTTCTAAGATTTGGTTCTAAAGCACAGAAAAATGTTTGTTCCAAGATAAGGTCAAATTTTTCATATAGTTCGAAAAAATCACCTTCTACCGTCTTTATTGTATTTGTGGAATCGTTCTCTTCAATATTTTTGAGAGGAATATAAGAAAGGTCGCATACAGTGATATTATGATAACCTAATCGAGCAAGAGCAAGAGATTCATGGCCATTGCCTGCACCTGGGATTAATATTTTTGAATCCTTATCAAACTCTTGAGCAAATTCAATAATTGCGGGAGAGGCATATCCAATATCCCATCCAATAGCATTGGTTTTGTACCTTTCTGTCCAATAGTTTTTATCAAGCATATAAATGAAACTAAAAAGCCCCCAAAATGTTGGAGGCTTTTCAATATATTTAATTTGATATTATTGTTGTGATTGCAATGGAGTTACACCTGAAGTGTCACCTCCGCTTACCATAACAGCAGTTATGATGCATAATACAAATAATGAAATTGCTAAACCCCACGTCAACTTTTCTATAAAGTCAGTAGATTTTGCAGCTCCAAACATTTGGTTAGCACCTCCACCACCAAATGTAGAATCAACGCCACCACCTTTAGGATTCTGAATAAGAACAACTCCCATAAGTAATAGGCAGTTAAGAGCAATTATAATAGTTAATAAGGTAATCATCTGTGCTTGATTTATTTAAGTGTATCCAATTCGAGGTGCAAAATAACTACTTTTTTATTAATTTAACAAATAAATCTTTCAGAGATGTATATATAATAGTTAAGTTTAATAAGTTGTAAGTGTTTGTTTTTAAAGGAGAATTATATAAATAATTGTTTATCAGTAAACTAGCTTCGCAATTCGTCGATTTTTATATTTAAGCTTGCAGCCTTTTCGGGAAACATTATTATCAACTTATAATACATGTCAATAGCTTCTTCAATGTGTCCTTGACTTGCAAGTATGGTAGCTAAGGTTTCAGATGCAATATCATCAGTTAAGGTTATTGATTGTTTTGCTGATAATTCTACTTTCGATAATTTCTTTTTACCCTTTTTCTTCTTTTTCTTTTTCTTTGGTTTAGATGCTAACTCCTCAGTATTGCTCTCCGATAATGGGACTAGATCTGAAAGCCACCTACTAAAGTCTGAGTATTGAAAATCAGGCTTTTTATTAGATTTTTTTTTATTCTTTTTCACCAGATGTGAATCAGAGGTTTTCTTTTTCGATTTTTTCGATTTTTTATGTTCTAAATGAGTTTCTAAAGCAGGCGTTTCTATCACATCTATTAAAGGATCTATTACTTCCTCCCATATGACTTCTGACAATTGAGCTGGAACTTCTATTTTCTCAGTAGTGGTCTTTAAAGGAAAAGTATCGATTGTGTCTTTAAATATCTCCTCATCGTGCTCATATATTACAGGATTATCTGCTTCTAAATTGGTTTCGGTTTGATCTATTGAATCGGTACTAATTTCGTTATCTTGGAAAGTTTCTGGTAGGGTAGTTTTATCTACTTTTGATAGAGTATCAATAATAAAGTCTGAAGGAGAATCAATACCTATTCGGTCCTCTGCCAAAAGATTATCAGCTAATGGTCTGTCTTCATTTATATCATTTGGGGTTTCACCTTTTGATAAAGTCGAGGAATTTTTTTCAATGTTTTGAATTTCTACATGATCAGAGAATAGACTTGTACTGTATAATCCTGTAGTATATATCCCAGCTAGTAAATTACGCTCAGGGGAGGACTTGAGTACACTGCTTGCTATATGGCCTAAGTGCTCATAGCTGTATGCTTTGGGATTAAAAAAGCGGTATATATCAAGAAGTAATTCCTTTAGCATTATGTCAGTTTGGTAATGCAAAGAAAGAAAAATTTACAATTTAATACTTCACACTACTACTTATATTATTTCACACTGACCTTTAAAAATGTTAGGAAGCAATATAAGTCCACTATGAATCAATAGATTAGTAATAGAGGTTAATTGCCTTTTGCTACTCTTATTTTAGCGACAAAGTAAATTGACATCAAACCAAGTACAATGGATATCATACCTACAATATAATAGTTTTGGTACAATCCCTGATCATTGATAAAAATTATTTGACCACTTATCAGTCCAGATAATCCAATTGCCAATTGTTGTAGAGAAGATTTCAGACTCATGAAACTTCCTCTGTTGGCTTGTGGAGCAGCAGCGGTAATAATGGTATTAGGGGCTATCATCCTTCCACTAGCAAAGACAAAAAAGAATGTTGTAATAGTTAGCGCAATCGCAATATGAATTGGTGGCAGGTTTGTAATTAGCACAGTTGGGATAAATGAAAGTAGCATTAATATTGTAAACACTTTCATGACACCCTTACTATCAGTGAGCCTTCCTACAATTGGTGAGGTAAATAAGGTAGCGACTCCTCCCAGAAAGAATTGATAGGCTATCTCTTTTTGAGACAGACCTACGTTCCTGATAATATATGGTGAGATAAATGGTATAATCATGAAATGAGCCAAAATTAATACAAAGCCGGCTATTAAGGCATTTACTTGGTTTTTGTCATGGATGATATTGGTTATCGTTTTTTTAAGGTTATTTTGCTTAGATTGAAGTTTTAGATGGTCGGTTAGAGTAGGGAAAATATAAAAAAGAGTAATAGCAATGACTACTCCTAATGATCCAATAATAATAAAAGGAAGCCTCCAGGTACTCAAATCAGCAAGATAAATGCCAATCGGAACTCCAAATGCCGAAGCAGCTGAAAATGCTGCAAAAAGATACCCCATCGCTTTTCCCCTCTCAGCGAAAAGGTAAAGATCGCTCACCACACTTAATACTATTGCTCCAATAATACCACCAAATAAACCCGTGATAATCCTAAAAATTAATAGACTGTAATATGTATTCATGAATCCGCATAATATAGTACCGATAGCAAATCCCGAATAAACAAAGAGTAAAGAAGTCTTCCTGTCAAATCGATCTATTAGGAAGATACCAGCCAAACCTGAAGCAAAAGCAGCCAATGCGTAACCTGATACTAAAAATGAATACTGGCTAGCACTAATGTTAAACTCTTTTATGAAGATGTCCCCCAATGGCATGATCAACATTGAATCCACAATGTGAGTAAAGTTAATTAATGCCAATAGAAATAATAAAGTAGCCCTATTCGTAACGGTCATAGTTCAGGATTCATCTTGTATCTAGCAAAGTTAAAGACTGATGAAGTTATTTCTAATAGATAGTATTGGTATTCATACTCCGCTAAATACTCTAAATTTTCAATGACATTGAGTAATTGGCTTTCTGATGCTGCCTCTATTACCATCCAGACGTCTAATAAATCAGCAGTTGCAGATATATTTAGCAAACCTTCAATGGAGTGTAAATGATTGGATGTCAGCCACTCTTTTATTGCCGGTGATGGCTTATCAAAATAATCATATTTAAAATTGACCATATAGGCCATTGTATTAGGCATACTAATTGTTTATAAATACATTATACCCAAAGTCAAGAGAAAGCCTTGTGCCAGGTGGTACATAAGATCTGAATTTTAGTCTAACCTCTAAACTGAAATTATCATTTTCGATATATTTTTGCAAGTTTGCGATCCCAGGAAACAAATTAATAGATGCATCTTCATTTAATGGCACAAAATCAAAATAATACATTTCTCGATAACTAAGTGGGTTTGATTTTTCATATATTCTAATCGATATCTTTTCGATAAAATTGAGTCCACCATTGTTAAATATAAGATTAAATGCTCCTTCAGAGGCTAAAATTTCATCTACATCAGCCTCTTGATATCCATTAATGTTTAGGCTGGTCTTATAGAAGCTAGGAATGTCATTAATAATAAATGCATGGGTTTCTATTAAGTTTAGACCAGACGGGATATCTACTTGTATATTAAGTCTTTGTTCATACCGTTGCCTATTATCTTTATTACAAGACGAAAAAAGAAAACTAAGCAGTAATATAATTATGATATTTTTCATTATTAACTTGATTGCTTAAAAAATAAAAGCCTGATAAAAGAACGACAATTATCAGGCATTTATTTAATTCTTGCTAGTTGATTATTAATTAATCATCCATATCATCATCATCCTCATCATCATCACTCAATTCAAGATCATTAAGAATGTCTCTATCTACGTCTAAATCATCATCGTCGTCATCATCGTCGTCACCTAATAAAGCCCTTAAGTCATCAACAGGTTTTTTAGCTCCTGGAGCATCAGAAGTTTTTTTAATAACCTTAGTCAGTACTTTTGGTTTTTTGGGCTCTACTTTTCTTTTTGGTTTTTCATCATCTTCGTCATCATCATCATTGGCAGCTTTTCTAGGTGACTGCTGTCTTGATTTTAGGGCTTCAGTTTCAGCTTTAGCCAATAGTGACTTTGTAGTAGTAGGTACAGCCAGCAATCTCCTCTTATCTATCATTTCACCAGTTATAGCACAAATACCATAGGTCTTGTTTCTTACTCTTACAAGTGCTGCTTGAAGATCATGGGTATAAGTCCTCTGTCTATTTGCCATAGTATTTAGCATGTCGACTTCACTTTGTGAACTTGAAAAATCTGAAATATCTTTTGTGTAATCACCAGATGTATTTTCTGTAATCTCTTTTATCTGGCTCATTAAATTTTGATACTGATCGGTAGACACAGCAAGCTTGGCCTCAATTAAAGCTCTAAACTCCGTTAGGTCTGAATCAGAATATCTATTAAATACGGACATTTTTAAATGTTTTGTCTGTTACAATATATTCGAATAGGGTAGAAGTCGTATTATAAAACTTTAACATCTAATCTATTTTGGGTCAAATGTAAATAATAATTCATATAAAGTAGTTTCTATTGGGAAAATTATTGTCTTAATTTCCTCTAAGTCTAACGTGATAGGCTCATTGAAGCCTAATTTGGTTTTTTTTTCTACTTTCTACTTATTGTAATTAACCCTTTAAAATTAACAAAACATCCAAACCTATAATATTTAAAATAAGTTTCGTTATGAAGGTGGAATTTGTAATAATTAATAAATTTATTGGCTTTCATCCCTATCAAAATATTACTGTTTAAAAACCGTATTAAGAATAATAGCGTTAAACTTCTATATATTATACTAAAAAACTGGATGAATATTATACTTAGCTAACAAGCAAAAATAAGGAAAAATTTGTCTAAATTGATCTTGAGAAATATGGAATGAGTTTTATTACATTCTGATTGTTGAACCAAGGAAATGATAAAGAACATCTTTTAAAGAAGTAAAAGAATGTTTTTGGCCAAGGAGTTTTAAAGTAGTAAGTCTCTCTTCTGCTATAAAAGATCTACTTTCAACGCCTAGGGTATAACAAAATAAAATATTATAGTTAGCAGAATGTCAAAAAAAAATCAAGTTTGATTATCTTCCCCTAATACTATATCCAAAGACTAAAAGTAACTATAATCCGATCTAAAATAAAACGATTTAACCTCAAATCACCCTACACCATCTTATATGGTTAACAAATTGTTAATTTTTTATTTGCCACAATACGCTTACCAATCTATTCACATTCTATATTTTATACATAGAGAAAAAGCACAATTATTGTGCAACACAAATAAAACATATTAAATTATTTTGTAATATGTAAGTTGCTAACTATCTTTACACTTCCAAAGATTATTAATACATAAACCGATTAATTAATGTCCAAGAAAAAGAAGGACTCTCTACCATCCAATGGGTGGTTTAAAGATGAGAGGTGGCGCAAAATTATAGGGGTATTCAGTATCCTATTTGCTGTTTATCTTGCTGTAGCATTTACATCCTACCTCTATACATGGAAGTATGATCAAGATAAAGTGCTCAATTTTACATTCAATAGTTTTTTCGAAAGCGGATTAAAAGTAGAAAACTGGTTAGGTAGGCTTGGTGCTTACGTATCTAATGCTTTTTTCTATTACGGATTTGGTCTGCCATCTATTGTGGTGATATTGCTCTGTCTAAGATTGGGATTCGATTTAATAAGGAAGAAACCATTGATGCCACTCCTTATATTAACAAGGAATTCTATTGCTATCATGGCATTCTCATCTTTAGTATTGGAGTTTTTATTTAGAAACTCTTCATTTACATGGGGTGGCGCATTTGGTGAAAGTACATGTTTTTGGTTGACAAACTTCATTGGATCAATTGGTTTGTTTTTATTACTTTTCTTTTCAGTAATCGGATTTGTATTTTGGAGATTTAACCCTAATTTAGATGGATTATCTTTTAGCTTACCAGAAGGTAACTTTTCGATGCCTTTTAATGATTATATAGCTAAATTTAAAGCTGCAACCGCTGTAGATTACGAATCAAGCCCTAAAAAAGATAAAAACAAATCTGAAGATAAAGACGAAACATTAAAACCTAAATCAGCATCTAAAAACGATCTTGATTTTGAAGATAACGACTTAGATTTCGAAGTCGAATCCAATATTACCTCTGCTAAACCTGCAGCTGGACTTGCTCTAGAGCTTGACCAAACACCGAGAATCCTTAAACCTACGACCATTACAGAACAGTCTTCATCAGATGAATTAGAGATAGTAGAACCATCCCTTTCTGATGAAGATATTAATGTAGCTCAGTCTTCTAGTCTCAACGATGTTATTAGAGAAAAAACCGTTGATGATGTATTGAATTCTGAGCCGTATGACCCAACATTGGATTTAAAGGGCTACAAGTTTCCGACACTGAATTATCTAGAAGATTACAGTGACGACAATGTAGCAATTGACAGAGACGAATTAGAAGCTAATAAAGATCAGATTATTAAGACTTTATTGGATTATAAGATCGAAATCATCAAGATCAGAGCTACAATCGGACCTACTGTTACTTTGTATGAGATCGTGCCAGCTCCTGGGATCAAGATCAGTAAGATCAAGAATTTAGAAGATGATATCGCATTGTCATTGGCAGCACTTGGGATCAGAATCATTGCTCCAATTCCAGGTAAAGGTACTATTGGTATCGAAGTCCCTAATAAGAATAAGCAGATTGTGTCTCTTAAAGAAATGTTAGAAAGTGATAAATTTCAGAATTCTAATATGGCACTACCTATTGCTTTAGGTAAAACCATTTCCAATGAAGTATTTATCGCTGATTTGGCTAAAATGCCTCACTTATTGATAGCTGGAGCTACAGGACAAGGTAAATCTGTAGGTATTAATACTGTATTGATTTCTCTATTGTACAAGAAGCACCCTTCTCAAGTTAAATTGGTATTGATTGACCCTAAGAAGGTGGAATTATTCCCATATGCATCATTAGAAAGACACTTTTTAAGTTTCTTACCTACAGAAGACGAACCAATAGTTACAGACACCTCGAAGGCAGTCTATACTATCAATTCTCTTTGTATTGAAATGGATACAAGGTATGACTTACTTAAAGCTGCAAGAACAAGAAATATTAAAGAATACAATGAAAAGTTCATTGGAAGAAGGTTAAATCCAAATGACGGGCACAAATTTATGCCATACATAGTATTGGTCATAGACGAATTTGCTGATTTGATCATGACAGCAGGTAAAGAAATAGAAATGCCGATTGCAAGATTGGCTCAATTGTCAAGAGCGGTGGGCATCCACTTAATAGTTGCTACTCAAAGACCATCAGTTAATATCATAACAGGTACGATCAAAGCCAATTTTCCAGCAAGATTAGCATTTAAAGTGACATCTAAGATAGATTCGAGGACGATACTTGATGCTGGTGGCGCAGAGCAACTAATTGGAAGAGGAGATATGTTACTCAATATTGGGAGTAGTATGGTTAGATTGCAATGTGCATTTGTAGATACTCCTGAAGTAGAAAAAGTGATAAACCATATTAGTGAACAACAAGGATTCCCTGAACCATTCTACTTACCTGAGTATAAAGGTGATGAAGAAAGCGGAGGTGGATCAGGAAGTTTCTCTTTGAGTGATCTTGATGATAATTTTGAAGAAGCAGCAAGGTTGACCATAGGTAATCAACATGGGTCTACTTCGATGATACAACGTAAATTACAACTAGGTTACAATAGAGCTGGACGTATCATGGATCAAATGGAAAAACTAGGAATAGTCGGTCCTTCCAATGGTAGCAAGCCTAGAGAAGTTTTGACATATTCAGTAGAAGAGTTTGAAAGAATTATGGAGAATCTTCGCGAAAATATATAAGTGCCAATTTAGTTTTTTATTATACATTCCCAAACCGAGAATGATTCGCTCCGGTCTAACCTGCCGGAGCTTTTTTTAACATCCTCAATACCATTGAAATAGACATCCATATATATTAAACCAATATTAATAGCAACCTTTTTTATTACATTCCCAAACCGAGAATGATTCGCTCCGGTCTAACCTGCCGGAGCTTTTTTTAACCCTTTTTACCAAGACTCCATATAAAACCTATTTTATTACATACCTCCCTGAGAATGATTTAAGCCTTCGATTTGACCTTCGAAGGCTTTTTTTATTTGGTAAATAGTTAATAGTTAATAATAAAAAGTTAATAGTTTAAAGTAATTAGTTAAAAGTTGATAGTTAAAAAAATTGTAGACAGAGAGTTGTTTATTCTACAGCATTGCAATTCATTTGTTGTTTTAAACAAATAAACAAGGTGGTCGAAGACCCCGTAAACTTAGGCGAAGCCGCTAAACAAAGAATGTCGTTTTAAAACAGCAGCCAATAGCCAATAGCTTTATTTTAACGTTAATCAAATAATGTCAATACTTTTCAGTAGGTTTAGTGCAAAACTTTAGTTACTTTTATAATTGAATCAATAGTATGTTAACCGCAAGCGAATTTATATTAAATCCAGATGTGAGTGTCTATCATCTAGGGCTAAAGCCTGAAGATATTGCTGACACTATTATTACTGTAGGTGATCCAGATCGTGTAGAAAAAATTACCAGTTTCTTTGAAGAGATATATTTCACAAGACATGTCAGAGAGTTTAAGTCGATTAAGGGGAGATATAAAGGCAAAGATATTTTGGTTATATCCACTGGTATTGGAACAGATAATATAGATATAGTCTTTACAGAATTGGATGCTTGTGCTAATATTGATTTTGCCACCAGGACCATCAAAAAAGACCATCGTCAGCTTACATTCTTTCGATTAGGTACATCTGGTACTCTTAGAGAAGATATCCCTGTAGGAAGTTATCTAGCTAGTGAATTTGCTATTGGCATGGACTGCTTGATGAATTTCTATGAATATACTAAAAGTGAAATTGAAATAATGTTAGAACAATCCTTAAAATCACATTTTGAGCAAGAAGGATTAGATTTTCAATTTTACATTGCTGAGGCAGATGCCAGTCTTGTAAATACATTTTATGACAAAGGATTTTTAAAAGGAGTTACCATTACAGCACCTGGATTTTACGGTCCACAAGGGCGCCACATTAGGATTCCTTCAAAGAAAAAAGATTTTCTATCATACATGTCAAGCTTAAATTTGATGGGCAATAAAATTACAAATTTAGAGATGGAAACAGCGGGTATTTACGGTATGGCAAATGCTTTAGGTCACAAAGCTGTATCTCTAAATGCCATAATAGCAAATCGATTTACGTGGGAGTTTGCCAAAGATCCAGCTGCTGTAGTTGATGGTTTGATTGACATAGCTTTGTCAGAAATTACCTCTTTATAATAAAAAAAAATCTTCTCCAATCATTCTAAGTAAAATCGTTTTATCTTCGCACCATGTTTCCAGAATATGATGTTATAGTAGTAGGTGCTGGCCATGCTGGCTGTGAGGCTGCAGTAGGTGCGGCTAATATGGGTAGTAAAGTGATGCTTGTCACTATGAATATGCAGACCATAGCACAAATGAGTTGTAACCCTGCCATGGGCGGAGTTGCAAAAGGTCAAATTGTTAGAGAAGTCGATGCTTTAGGTGGCTACAGTGGTATAGTAAGTGATTACTCTATGGTCCAATTTAGAATGCTCAATATGAGTAAAGGCCCAGCTATGTGGAGCCCTCGTACTCAGAATGATCGTATGATGTTTGCTGGTAAATGGCGAGAAATGCTAGAAGCAAATTTGAATATAGATTTCTGGCAAGAGATGGTGAGTAGCTTAATAGTCAAAGATGGCCGATGTACAGGTGTAGTCACAGGGATGGGTATCGAAATAAAAGCTAAATCTGTTGTACTGACCAATGGTACATTCTTAAACGGTTTAATCCACATCGGCGAAAAGCAATTTGGTGGTGGTAGAGCAGGTGAAAAAGCGGCAACAGGCATTACGGAGCAATTGGTGTCATTGGGATTTGAATCGGGTCGTATGAAGACTGGTACACCTCCGAGGGTTGATGGTCGGTCACTAGATTATAGTAAAATGGAAGTGCAACATGGTGATGAAAATCCAGCAAGATTTTCTTTCACTAACAGTGTAATCCCTGATAAGCAAATACCGTGTCACATCACCTATACGAGCCAGAAAGTACACGATACCTTAAGAGAAGGATTTGATAAGTCCCCTATGTTTAACGGACGTATCAGAGGTATTGGTCCTAGATACTGTCCATCAATTGAAGATAAAATTGATCGTTTTGCCGATAAAGACAGACACCAGATGTTTGTCGAGCCAGAAGGCTGGAATACTTGTGAGATCTACGTAAATGGATTTTCTTCTTCATTACCTGAAGATATCCAATTCAAAGCATTAAGGCAGGTTGTTGGATTTGAGAACATGAAGATGTTTAGACCTGGCTATGCTATAGAATATGACTATTTCCCACCAACACAGTTGGATATATCGCTAGAAACTAAATTGATAGAAAACTTATTCTTTGCTGGTCAGATCAATGGGACTACAGGCTATGAAGAGGCAGCTTGTCAAGGCTTGATGGCAGGAGTCAATGCCCATTTGAAAAGCAGAGAGTTGGATCCTTTTATACTAAAGAGATCAGAAGCATATATCGGAGTATTGATCGATGATTTGGTCAATAAAGGGACTAAAGAACCTTATAGAATGTTTACCTCAAGAGCTGAATACCGTATTTTATTGCGTCAAGACAATGCCGACCTTAGACTAACCCCACTTGCCCATAAGCTTGGGATGAACGGTCTTGAGGATAGAATGGCTAGAGTCAAAGAAAAGGAAGAGGACGTTATAAAAGTCACAGAATACCTTGAAAAAACGAGTATTCTACCCGAAGAAATAAATCACTTTTTAGAATCAATCAACTCATCGCCACTAAGACAAAGTGTAAAAATGGTATCTGTACTTGGCAGACCTAATATTGATCTAGATAAGATGAAAGCTGCCTTGCCTAGACTCAAAGCCGATTTGTCACCCTATGACAATGAAACCACCATGGTAGCCGAAGTAGCTTTAAAATACGCAGGATACATCGAGAAGGAAAAGGAAATGGCCGAAAAGCTAGAAAGACTAGAATCAGTCACCCTCCGTAAAGATTTTGACTACAGAGCCTTACCATCGCTATCCCATGAAGCAAAAGACAAACTCTCAAGTGCTCAACCAAGGACGATCGGTCAGGCAAGCAGAGTAAGTGGAGTTACACCTGCGGATATATCGGTATTATTGGTACATGTAGGGCGGTAGGGGTTAAGCGTTAATCAACAACTTGGTGCTATTTAGTTAGCGTAGTGTTTTTTCAAAGTCAAACTAATGACAAGTAAGGTTACATTAAAATTTTTGCATCATATTTTGACCTTGCCATAATTATTTGGATATTAGTATTATATTAGCTTTTTTAATTTAAACCCTTACATTCATGAAACGAATATTTTCTACCTTTTTTATTCTTTTTTTGTTTTTTGTATCTAACTCGGATGCACAACAAAGACTTACAGAACTTGATTCTGGATTAACGCCACAAGAACTTACCTCGCTTGGAGTGCACAATGATATTTTGTATTATCTCAATGAAACAGAAAAAACATTCCAAGTTTTTTCTGAGAAGATAAAAGATAATATTCTTCTAAGCGAGATGATATTTGAAACTGATAAGGAGTCGTATTATCCATGGAATATTTACTATCATAATGGAAAGATTATATTTTTTGGCAGTTACACCTTGAAAATATTCCAGATCACTTCAAAGGAGGAGTATGAGGTTGATTTAAACAATGAAGATATTCGAAATAATATTATAATATCCAATGACAAAGCATTTTTACCCGGTTATGAATTCATGACAGAAGTTGATTTGAATGATGGTTCTGTTAATGCCCATCAAGATTTCACACCTGAGGTTTTGGATGGATTTAAATTTAATTATGACTATACTGCCATTGTTCCTGATTCCACGTGTTTTGCTTTTGTCAATGAAGCTATAAATGATAAACAACATTTGTACGCAATAAATTTGCATACGAGAACAATGATGAAATTGAATACGTTTACAATAACCGATTTCATTTCTAATCCTTATTTTGGAAACAATGCATTTCATATATCAGCAGTCAATTCTAGTAGCGGAAAGAGTTTTTTGCATAGCTATTACTTAAATGAAACTGGATATGAATATAAGGTTCTAGAACCAGGGCTGCCTACTTCGTCTGAGTTGGTGTCTATTACAGATGAAACCTTACTTACATTGCAATTTAATAATGCAGGAGTAAAAGTGTATGCCTATAACATACTTACGGATCAAAATAGTGAGTTTCAAGTAGCACTTGCAGCCGATGAATCTTATAGAGCAGCAAGAGCTGGGGGTGTTTTTTTAGTAAAGGGTAATGATTTAATTTTTAGATCAGCATCAGGAGTGGATAGAGTACTTTATACGAATGAAAAAGAGACAGCCTATTTA
Source organism: Saprospiraceae bacterium (assembly GCA_037968395.1). Lineage (GTDB taxonomy): Bacteria > Bacteroidota > Bacteroidia > Chitinophagales > Saprospiraceae > JADKBO01. The sequence continues at coordinate 15,505 of JBBKVK010000059.1, forward strand.
TTTTATAGAGGTGAATATAGAGGTGTAGCTAATTCAATCTTCAATGGGAAATCATTTGTTTCTGCTTTTGATGATAATAATATAAGACATACCTTGGCAGTTGATGAAACACAAGCAATAGACCTTGGCAAAATAGGCCTCTTTACTTCAAGTTTTGATGAAGGGTCTGGCAAAACGATTTTTTCTGTTTACGATGAGAGGTTTGTAGATGCCTTATATGATTTTGATGGGAGCCAACTGAAACAATTACAGAAAAACCAAGATCTTACTCCTTACGGAGGAGAGTTTATAGTTTTGGAGAATGCTACTTTTCCTTTTATTTATACAAATAATTTTAATATTCCAGGTTCTATTTATAATTTCAGCAATGGTTTTGCTGAAGTAACAGGTTTTACTAACAATACTCGACCATACCAATTAACAGGGCAGTTGGATGATAAGGTATACTTCTCTTATAGTTCTGATTTAAATGATGTAAAAGTAATAAACCCAGTAACTAATAGTCATGAATCAATAAGTGTTACACTACCAAATGTGCAAAATTTGTCTTTCAGACAGTTTTACAGAGGTGGAGCTTTTATGCCTATTAGGGTAAACGCTAGTGGGAGAAATTACATAGGTATATTGGACAAACAAAATGTATTGACGCCTTTGCTTGACGAAACAAATTCAAGATCATATTCAATGGATTTTAGCTATTTTGATCCTATTTATACTAATGGTAATGTTTATGCTGTATTAAATGATCCAATTTCTGGAGAATTAAGGCCTATGAAGATTGGTAAGGATTTGGCGAGTACAAAAGTGTTATTTGATGATGGTGATTTCTTTTTTTTCGATTTTGAATTGTATGCAGAGGGGGAGATTTATAGCTTTATAACGGCAGGTAAAGATTTTTTCATTCATAAAGATGGAGAGACCATTTTAGATAGCGAAATATCGGGAG
>JBBKVK010000060.1:0-6810 GCA_037968395.1 Saprospiraceae bacterium
TTATTAACATTTAAAAAAATAAAAATGAAAAAATTTAGTACACTTTTGTGTTTTGTATTATTTGTCTCTGGAATAATGGCACAAGATTTTTTACAAGGAGCTCACACTTTTTCTTCTAAAAAAGACTCATATTTATATTTAAAAGATGGCACTGAAGTAGTTGGCCGTATCCATGATATTGATAGGAAAAAGGGATTAATTGAAGAGATTACTCTTAAAGTTGATGGAGACAAGCAAAAATATGAGCCAGAAGCTATTGATTACATGTACCTCATGCCAAGTGGGTTTGATAATTTTGCATCAACCTATACAAGTTTTTACGATTTGACAGAGCTCGAAAAAGATAGGACGATGAATGAAGGCCTTATCAAAGAAGGATATGTTCTTTTTGAAACTACAGATGTAATGATTAAAAAGAAGAAAAGAACTTTATTATTACAATTAGTTAACCCTGGGTATCAATCAAAAATTAGAGTATACTTTGATCCTTATGCTAAGGAGTCTTCATCTTTAGGAATTGGTGGGTTTAAGGTAGCAGGTGGACATGCTAAATCGTATTATATGAAGAAAGGTGATGCTGTAGCTTACAAACTAACTGATAAAATTTACAAAAAAGACTGGAAAAACATATATAAAGAATGTAGAGGAATCGAAAAATCATTTAAAGGTAAAATGAGATGGAGTGAATTTAGCAAGCATGTTATACACTTTACTTCTGAATGTAATAATTAATTATTTCGCACTTAGATCCCTATAGGGGATAAATTAAACAAAAAATCATGAGAGCTTTCCTTAGTGGAAGCTCTTTTTTTTTGTATAATTATATTGAATGGAGGTTGGAGTATCTATTTTTGATTATAAAGTCTATTCAAAAGTGGTAGATTTGTAGCTGTGAATATTAGTACATTGGTTTTATCACAAAACATCTAATAATTGCGTTTAAAATGCTGTATGAAAATTAAATTTTTATTTTTATTTATTATAGTACACCAGTCTTGGTACTTGTCTGCTCAAGGGGGCAACCCTGGTTTAGATGGTATACCCAGGTCTGCATCTGATTCGACCAATTCATTGGCTATACAACCTAAGTTAATTTATGAGTTTGTTTACAGCGGTAATATTTTAAATATAAATGAATTTAGTGACACCACATTGGGTAATGGATTTATGTTTGTAGACCCTACTAAGAAGCTAAATCAAGACTATGTGCATCTTGGATATCCTGGCTCTTCATCAATGAAACTCTCTTTTGAAACCACATCATTAAGGGGGTTTAACAATGGATATACACAATATAAAATATATAATCAGAATATTGATTCACTTAGATTTTATAGGACCAATAGGACTATTGCCGATCTTTCATTTTATCAACTTTCAGGAAACCAAAACAATCTGAATGCAAATGCTGATTATAGTCAGAATTTTAAAGACGATATATCTCTATCTATAAATTTTAAGAGATTCAATTATGAAAGTCAATATACTAACCTAAGCAATCAATCTACTTCATTTGCTATAGGATTCACATATTTTCCTATTGACAAGCCGTTTAAAACATATGTTTCTTTTCTTTCAAATGCTAATAATGAATCAAATAATGGAGGTATTACTGATTATGAGGCATTAAATGGTGAATTGACCTCAATCAGAAGCAACGTGGCTGTGGCACTTGAAAATTCAAAGACTAGACATGCAGTGAAGACAATAAAATGGCACTTGACTAGGAATCTACTATCAAAAAACATTCAAGCCTCATATGATTTATCTTATAACTGGAATAGGTATTTCTTCTATGATAAAGGGCTATTAGATGCAAGTGATTCTCTTATTTATAAAAGTTATATCTCGGACGATAGAGGTTTAAGGTATGAAGTGAATACCAATGTTTTGTCAAATGGATTTTTTCTAGATGCGAAGTTTAAAGAATTACTTAATGTAAATGTTGGACTTGTATACGATTTAATAAATATCAACTACGGTATAGATACAAAAAGAAGGAATGACTTGTCGCTAGTTTACAGAGGTATTGTTACACCTTCAAAGGGTATAGACATAAATGTAAATGGACACTTAGGTTTTGGGAGCAATGCTGGCAATTTTTTACTTAACGCTACCAGTGAATTTAATTGGAAGAAATACCTAAACTTTACAGCAGGGTGGAAGTCATATCTTAAAGAACCTACAATGGTTGAATCAAAAATAATACTAAATAAAGAGTATATATATGATAATGAATTTGCTAAAATATTAGGGACTGAACTTAGGGGAAAGTTGTCTTTACCTACTTTGGGATTAGGGTTTGGAATTAGACAAAATGTTGAAAATAACACTATTTATTGGAACAGCGTTGGGCTTCCTATACAATATGGCGATGTTTATACGAGTACTGAGTTGTCTGCCAATACTTTTCATAAATTGTGGAAATTTGGAATAGAGAATAAAGCGGTTTATCAAATATTTAGTAATAACTTATTCAATATGCCAAGATATTACACTGCCCATAATTTTTATTTTGAATCGCACCTTTTTCAAAGAAATTTGCAACTAAGGATTGGTACTAATGCTCGTATAATACCTTCAAGTAATTTACAAAAGTTTAATCCTGTTGTTGGTCAATTTTATCAAGGTAATTACAATCCAACACTATATCCTGAATGGGGGTTTTACATTTCGGGTAAAGTCTCTAAATTTAGAATTTTATTCGAATACGATAACTTAACAGATTGGTTTACTAATCAAGTCAATTTTAATGTTCAAGATTATCCATATAATGATGCCAATTTGAGGTTTGGAGTAAGATGGCTTTTACTAGATTAATAAGCATGAAGGTAAATTAAACCTTATTTACTTTCCTATTATCTATTGTGGTTGTATTTTCGCATTTTACCATTACAAAACTTAACTTTATACACTGGTATTTATACCTTTTGTATATTCAATTATTATTATGAGAATAATCTACACCATTCTTTTCTCAACTTTGATCCTATTTAGTTCATGTGATAAATCAAAGCTAAAAAAGAGGACAGAAACTATGGAAATATTTAACACAAAAGGGGATGCCCAAGACATGTCCATTGACTCTCTTAGGTTTTTTGAGTCTACCGAATATACAGGGAATGATAAAGTATCAACCTCGTACTTTGACAACAAAGGCAGCCTTACTGGGAAAGAACAGATAGAGTACAACCCAAACGGCATAGCTCAAAATGGTAAATTCTTTGATCCTAACGGTAAATTGCTTAGTTATTATGACTACATCACCAATGCTACTGGTGACATCATCGCTGAATACGGATTTGATGCAACAAACAATCAATTACTCTCAGTAAAGACATTTGACTATGATAATGAGGGTAAAATTAAAACTAGAAAAGTCTTTGAAGGAGACCACACTTTATATAGACGCTACGACTTTGCATTTGATACAAATGGTAACGAAACTTCTATGACAGTAAGTGATAATCAAGGAAGCCTCGTTTTAAAAGAAGAATTTAAGATCACTAAACAAGATAGTTTGAATAAGTGGACAGAAAAATGGGGTTTTGTTAATGATTCTCCTGTTACTTTTTATAAAAAATCATAGTAAGATAAAACTCCGAGAAACATGGATATTAATGTTTTTAAATTTGGTGGTGCCTCCATCAGTAATGCAAATGGTGTAATCAATGTTGCCAGCATACTCTCTAAATTCTCACATCAGAAGATAGCGACCGTTGTATCTGCAACTGGCAAAACAACAAACCAACTTGAAGATGTAGTAAATGCTTATTATCATAAACTTGCCGACCCGCTGGCTTGTTTAAATATTGTAAAAAGTAATCATCTTGGGATAATGAAAGATTTAGAAATTGATGATCCAAATGCTATTGCTGATGTTATGGATAGCTTTGTAGAAATAGACTGGGTCATAGAAGATGAGGCTCACGATCCTTATGATTATATATATGATCAAATTGTGTCAGTAGGTGAAATTGTGTCGAGTAAAATCGTTTATCATTATCTAAAATCTATAAAAGTGAATGTTGGCTGGCTTGATATTAGAGATGTTCTTTTCACGGACGAAATACACAGAGAAGCTAAAGTAGATTGGGCCATAAGTACAGAGAAAGTAAGGTCTAAAGTCAATGAATTATTTTCAGAGTACGATTTGATAATTACTCAAGGATTCATCGGAAGCACTACAGACAACCATACAACTACTTTAGGCAGAGAAGGCTCTGATTATACTGCTGCTATTATTAGTTACTGTGTAGATGCGAAGGGGATGCATATATGGAAAGATGTAGCAGGTGTGCTAACTGGAGATCCAAGAAAATTTGATAATGTATTAAAGATCGAAAGGCTATCGTATAAAGAGGCGATCGAAATGACCTACTATGGCGCTAAAGTGATCCACCCTAAGACCATAAAGCCAATACAAAATAAGAACATACCTCTATATGTGAGACCCTTTGACGACCCAAGTAGTTTTGGTACAACAATATCAACTGAGGGAGAAATGAGTTATCCTCCAATCATCGTTGTGGAGCCGGACCAGTGTCTTGTCAATATATCCGTAAATGATTTCTCTTTTGTAGCAGAACATCACATGTCTAATATCTTTAAAACGTTAGCTGACTTAAGGTTAAAGGTAAATATGATGCGTAATACAGCAATAAGTTTTACAATTTGTGTCCAAAATGATCAAGCCAAACTTAAAATTTTAAAGGAAAGTTTATCATGTGATTTCACAATCATGATTACTGAGAACTTGGAATTAATTACCGTTAGGCACTACATTGATGCTACAATCGAAGAATTGAAAAAAGGCAAGTTGGTGCTTTTTGAAGAAAAATTAAATGATATGGTTCAGATGGTAGTAAAAGATATACCTTTAATCAAACGAAAGTAAAATCAAAAACAATGGCCCTCACAGTACCACAAAGGAAATATATTTCTGATATCACGAATTGGTTTAAGTACAGACTTTTTACTTTTACAAAATTCCCAAGTATGTTTTTTTGGGGAGTAAGAGTAGTCGAGCTTAATGAAGATTTTGCCAAAACCGCTATAAAATATAGCCATAGATCAAGAAACCCTTTCAAGTCGCTCTATTTTTCAGCTTTGTTTGGTGCAGCAGAACTGTCAACAGGTATTATGGTGCTAATGTATATTAAAGGAGAAGGTAATTGGTCAATGTTGGTTAAAAGTGCCAATGGTGAGTTTAAGAAAAAAGCCCTAGGAACTATAGTATTTACCTGTACTCAAGGACAATTTATTCAAAACCAAATCAAGAAAATTAAGGAAGAGGGAGATGGTGTTTTTATTTTAGAATCTATTGGATTGAATGAAGAAGGAATAGAGATAGGGCGGTACTCATTCGAATGGACACTAAAGTATAAAGGAAATTAACTGAAATCAAACTTGTATTTTTGCCAAAAAAATAATAGATCTCATGGAATATCTTAAACCTTACTTACAAGCTTTTGATAACTATTTAGCCAAGTATAAGTTTAATCAAAGCCCTCAATCACTTTATGAACCATTGGACTATCTGATTGAACTGGGAGGTAAACGAGTTAGGCCTTGTCTCGCCATCATGGCATATGATATATATAAAGATGACCTTGATCCATCTTTACCAATTGCAATGGCCGTTGAACTTTTTCACAATTTCTCATTAATGCATGATGATATCATGGATGAAGCAAGTATTAGGAGAGGAAAAGAAACAGTACATATTAAATTTGATACAAATGCTGCGATATTATCTGGAGACCTAATGCTTATAAAGGCATATGAATTTTTAGAACAGGTTGATGATCTGTATTACAAAAAAACAATGCAAGTCTTTAATAAGACAGCAATAGAAGTTTGTGAAGGTCAAAGGCTCGATATGGATTTCGAACAGAGAAAAGATGTTGCAATCAGCGAATATATTAATATGATTGGATTAAAAACATCTGTTTTGCTAGCAGCATCTTTGCAATTAGGATCTCTAGTCGCAGGGGCAGGAGAGAGTGACCAGTTTCACATTTATGAGTTTGGTAAAAACATAGGCATTGCATTTCAGATTCAAGACGATATCTTAGATACATTCGGTGATGAAGCTGTAGGTAAAGTATTAGGTGGAGATATCATGCAAAACAAGAAGACTTATCTCTATCTAAAAGCCATAGAATTAGCCTCTGATCTACAAAGAGAAGAATTACACCTTTTGTATAGCACAAAATTAGAAGATAATTCTGAAAAAATATTGCGGGTTAAAAAGCTATTCAATTCTTTAGTGGTTAGAGAATATGCAGTTCAAGTGATGGATGCTTATAAAGATTTGGCTATATCTCATATTGTTCAATTAGATATTCCGGCAGAAAATAAAGAGAGCTTAAAGGCTTTTGCTGAGTTTTTGGTTTCTAGGAGCCATTAGATAGAGTGGGGTAAGTTAAGTTAAACCTGCTTTTCGTTTTGGTAATTAGGATTCCATCAATTATGGTGTCTTTTGTATGCATAGATTCCAATTTTTAAGACTTTTGAGGATTTGGTGTAAGTGAGCGTTACATTCTATTCCGCAATATCGGCGAAAAACACATCCAGCAAACTAAATTAACGTGGAACCATGAATATGCGGTATAAAATCGTAAAAGTGTCATTAAATGAACTATATTCGTCACTGATAAACGAAAACAATAATTATTTACTATGAAATATTCTTATACTGAGCAGGGTCCTGCTTGTGAAATTAATATACAAAAAGTGGAAGTTGCTATTGAAAAGGTGGTTAAGGGTAAGTTGTGCGTAATTCAGAGTAGAAAATGCCATCCTTAA
>JBBKVK010000061.1:0-4833 GCA_037968395.1 Saprospiraceae bacterium
TTATTTAAAAACTTACATAATTTTTGCCACCCATCTCCTTCTTCAAAATTTAATACTATAAAGTTTTTTCTATTATTAAAATGGGATATTACTTCATTATTATGTGTATCATATTTTTCAATAAATAGTTTTTCATTGTCCTCAGGTTCTGATCCGTATATTACAGAGTTATATATATTAGGCTTGACTCTTTTATTATGCTTCAACTGACTTTTATACCAAATCTCAGCCGATTTTCTAATTGTGAGAATAAAGTATGCATTTGGATATTTTAGGTCAAACTCTTTATATAACATTGGCCATGGAAGGTCTTCTATTACCTCATACTCATCAACTTTGGAAAGTAACTCTTCATATCTATTTTCGTGGTATAAATTAATATATTTTTCATTGTGAGAAAGTCTTTTTGAAAATCCAAGTATTGCAAGAGCTCTTGAGATAGATTTAGTTCCAGTTTTATTTAACCCAACAATAAATATTTTCATTTTTTATTTAAATTGATTTATTAACTTTGAATATGATTAGTGTTATTATATGTACCCATAATAGGGCTCAAGTTTTAGATAACTGTCTTCAAAGTATTTTAGAAAGTGAAAAGCCATCATGTCTCTATGAAATTCTGGTAATTAACAATAATTCCACAGACAATACATTTGATATTGTAGAAAAATTCAAAGATAAAATTAATATAACATATTTTATTGAGAAAAGTATTGGTCTTTCACATGCAAGAAATAGTGGAGCGGAAAATGCTAAGTATAATTGGTTGTTTTATATTGATGATGATGTAAAATTGTTAAAGAACACTTTGCTTGAAGTACATAAAGCTATATTATCAAAAACCTATGATATGGTTGGTGGAATTTTTTCTCCTTATTATTTATCAAAGAAGCCTAAATGGTTTCCATATGACCAATCTCATTATGTAATAGTTGGTGAAAAGAAGGTTAGGAATATTAGCTTGGATTATGTTATAGGTTGTGTCATGTTAATAAAAAAGGATTTATTATTTGAGGTAGGTGGCTTTAATACTAAACTTGGAATGGTAGGAACGAAGAGTAGATATGCAGAAGAAAGTCAAGTGGAGTATTTGTTTAAAAAAAGTGGCTTTAACGTGGGGTTTAATCCCTTTATAGAAGTTCAACACTTATGTCCTAGTTACAAATTTTCTCTCATGTGGCAACTTCAATCAAGGTTTTATAAGGGCTTGGACACTTCTTCATTTATAGATAATCAATCGTTGACCATAAAACTATTTAAGAACGGCATTAAAGCTTTTCTTGCACCTTTTTATTATTTATTTAAATGGGCAACTAGCAGAAATTATTATTTAGAAAATTATTTAATTGATACAATCGGTCAATTTTTATATACTTTGGGTATTTTAATCTCCATATTTAACAGAAAATGAACACAAAGCTTGTATTTGATATTGGGATACACAAAGGAGAAGATACGTCTTTTTACCTCAAGAAAGGATTTAAGGTGGTAGCAGTTGACGCTAACCCAATATTAATTCAAGCGAATGAACAAAAGTTTAAAAATGAAATTATTTCAGGTCAGCTGACTCTTATTAATACTGCAATTTCTTGTTCCTCAAATGAAATTCTCAAATTTCATGTTAGCCACCAAAGTGAATGGAGTTCTTTGCATTATGGAATAGCTAATAGATTTAGCAATTTTGATAAAACGATTAACATTAAATCAACAACTTTAGCTGACTTAATTGACCAGTTTGGGTTGCCTTACTATTGTAAGATTGACATTGAAGGGCAGGATTTGAATGCAATTAAGAGTTTGAACAAAAATCATAAGCCCAAAATTATATCTGTAGAGTCAGAGTGCTCTGAAAAGCATAATACAATAATATATGACTCTATTGAGATGTTGGATGAGTTGGTCTCTATTGGATATACAAAATTTAAAATCATTGACCAATTTAGCATTAAATCTGTATCCTTGCCTATAAAAAAGAGTTTTCAGTTTAATGGAAAACTATCCCAGAAACTTAAAATTTTCTACTATAAGTTTCATTTTAATAAGTTGTTGCTCTTTTATAAATTTTGTCACTTCTTTCAGTTTGGATCAAGTGGACCATTTGGCGATGACATTGATGGAAAGTGGCAGAATTCCAATGCCACAAAAGCCTTGTTTGAGGATTTAATTAAAATAAAGCCTCAAGGCAGGAATATTTTTTGGTATGACATACATGCCACATATTAGTTGTTACCTAATTATTACCATTTTACCCCAACCTTCTTTAAAGAATTGGTTAGTGTTTTCCGTTTCATATTTTTCAAATGAACTACCATCAGATTTGTTGGTGATAATTTTATACAGGTAAACACCATTTCCTAGTGGACTGCCATATTCATCTCTACCATCCCACTTGTATTGGCTCCTATTTAAACCAACCCTAATTGGGCCAAACTCCTCCTTATTTATTTCTTTCACAACTTTTCCACTTATGGTCATAATCTGAATGATGAATTTGTCAGGTACCTCACTACCTGTAAGTGTAAACATAAACTCTGTAGAAGTAGAAAATGGATTTGGATAATTATATACCTCAGAAATTTGCTCTTTTAAGATTACCAGAAAACTTACATTATAAGAAGAAGCCCCACTTATATTACCCGAGATGTCTTTTGATTGTACTGCTAATTTATATTCACCCTCTTGAGACAGTGATGGCCGGAACTCTAATTTAGAACTATTGTTTTGAGAAGAGGTTGCTGGACTAAATACCAATCTAGAGTCATCCATTGCTAATTTTTCAACCTTTCCATTGGGAGAAGTCAAAGACAAACCATACAAAGAAGTGTCATTAAGAAGCAAAAAAGGATTCTCATCTTTTAAATGGATCAAAATTAATGGATTTGGTGATACTATATCGTTGTTCAATATGTGAACTCCATCAAATGTAACGTCAACCAGAGGGTTTATACTTTCTTTATAAACATGAAACCTAATATTTCCATAGTTGTTGAAATAGTAGCTTTCTAAAGGGTTTTTCTCTGAATTAATATTTAAGTCAATACTATAATCACCTTCCAACTCTGCCGTTTCTCTTTCAAAAACAATATAATCTATTTCTTGTGCTTTTAGGTTATAAATATCCTTAATGATTACCTCTTCTTCATTGGTTTGATTTCGAAGGGTTATTTTGGCCTTAATATTAGAAATATCCTCATTTGAATAATTTTTAAATGGAATTTTGAGCCTAAAATCATCTCCTTGCTGAAGACTATCATTATAAACAGTAAAATCGTCTCCATACTTTATTGCAATATCGGGGAGTGCGCTATAAGTAGTTCTCCAAAACTTTAAATTTGCTGGGCTGAAATCCTTTTCATCTTTACAATAATATGAAAATTCTAAAAATGGATAAGTCTTTGCATTTATAGCTGAAAGGTCTATAGAGGAATTCAATTGATTATTTATTATTAGGTCTTTGGTTCCATCTAGTTTTATACCAGTTATAGATAAAAATAAAGTGTCAAAGCTAAGTATTTCTTTGTCCCATGTAAGGCCGCCCCAAGACTTTACAGGTCCAATGATGGTTGAATTTAGATTACCTTCAAACCAGAAACCAGGAACTTGAATCACAGAATTGGCTTCGCCATTTATATCAACTGCAATTTTTTCATCAATTAAGCCTTCATTTTTCTTGTAAATCATTACATAGGGTAGCATGCCAGAAATAGCGGTTGACCTTAGTTTTTGTGATCCTTGTTTTTCAAGAGCCTTGAAAATACTGTTGTTATACACTAAGGTGTCATTTTCCCACTGTTCTGTTAAAAATGCATCTTTATTGTTTTGAATAATAGAATTGATAATGACTGTAATTCCATCTTCTACGACATTTTCAAGAAAATTAACTAAGTTTCTCCTATTTTCTATTTGATCTAATCCTTTAAAAAGGAAAGCTACAATTTTTTTATTTGCAGGGTTAAATTCTCCATATTCAGAAGGAAAAGGTGTAAATAGTAAAGTGCCTGTACTATCTATTAGTGTGACACAAACTCCTTTATTTGCACTAGGATGAAACTGGTTAAAGTATGAATTGTTATTTACGTAGAAATTAGGTTTATTTTCATTGTTGATATAATTTTTATTTTGAATATTAATATCTACAAAATTTCTAGCAAACTCCATTTTCCTAGTTTCTGGGTTAATCACTATATTTTCAAAATCGTCTTTTAAAAATTGATGATAATGGCTTTGATTCCACCCACCCTCAATGTCATTGTGGTGCATAAACGAGCTCTCATTCCAAGTAAGCCCTATTTCGCTCTTGGTTGAGTCGGGACTTATACGCCAATAATAGACCCTTTCATGTACTAGGTTATTAGGTACCTGCCACTCTATTAGGGCCACTTGGTCTTTTAATGTTTGTGTAATCAATGAAGGAGAGTTAAAATAACCAGAGGTGTCAAATTGGATGATAAAATCTTGTGGTTTGTCAAAGGCATTGAAAGTTGAGGCTAATAATGTAGGTCTTTTCTTATTTGTTATCCCAAAGTCTGAAGGATATATAGGAATGGCAGTATTGTTAAGCATATAAAAACTATAGCCTTTCTCACCATTAATAGACAGTTCGTTATTGTTTTCTGCTTCTGGGCTTGGGAGCTCGGCGATTACATTTTCGCTATCTACACTCACCTTAATAAGATGCTTGCCTGTCGAAGTAGGATCTGTAATTGGTAGGTTAATGCACTCTTGATCTCTGTATCGAGGACTCACTACTTTGTAGGAGGTATCTGAGGAAGTGCTGCCATCTGCAAGGGTATGGATGACATGGATGTTTATAGAATCCGAAGTAGCAAAACC
>JBBKVK010000062.1:0-5062 GCA_037968395.1 Saprospiraceae bacterium
TACAGGACAACATTGAGCAGCCGACTTTATGTCTTGCCCATTCTGGTCTTTTGACAAACCAGTTCTGGTTTTTTGGCTGCTCTGCATATGGGTGTTTTAGCAACTGATAGAGATCTTCAGTAAAAAAAGAAAGAAATTAAAAATTAAAACCAAAATGCAACCCTGGTTCGCCAAAAAAGAATTTATTCCATTGGTCATCTAGTTGCTTGAAGGCATCTGGCATTTGGGTGTGATAAGGTCGATGGGTAATTGCAAGTGATGGCTCAATAAAGAACCGACCTTTGAATAGTTTAATGTGATATCCTACTCTATAAGTGTTAAATATTTGAAATCCCTTGTCTATCTTTCTGCCATCTTCATCTCTAAATGTTTGCCATGCATTCATTACATGAATACCTGTATATAGGCCCTTCCACCAATAGTGTTGGTACGCTAGTGCAAAACCGTATTCCTTAATATCTCCAGGAAACTTTTCTTCTGGAGCTTCCTTAGACTTGCCATAAGGAATGCCCAATGACCAAGCATATGTCCATGTTTTAAGCTCAAGCGAAAGTGCATCATTTGGAGTTAGTCTGTAACCGAAGTTTAATTGTGCAAAGTTTGGGGAGTTATCGTCTGGGATTAAATTGGCTAAGACAAAAAGGGTACTGCCTATAAAGTATTTTTTATACGTGGAATCTTGTCTATCGTATTGAGCATTTACTTGGATAGCACTTGACAATACCAAGGCAAATATAATTGTTATAATTCTGTTCTGCATTTCTTTATTTTTAGGTAAAACAATTATGCAAAGATGCAATGACGTGATATCAAATTCATTCACTTAAGTTAATAAATGTCGCTTCCTAAAGATTCTTTTCCGTTAGTCTTCCTCTCAATCGACTTAATGACTGTGGAGTAATACCTAGAAAGCTTGCCAATTGGTGCAGTGGCACTCTTTGAATTAGATCAGGCTTTGTCGCTAATAGATTTAGATACCTCTGCTCTGGCGAGGAATTCTTGAAGTCATCAAATGAGTTTTGACTTTTTGTTAATAATTCTTCAGAAAGGAGCCTGCATAAGGTTTCAAATTTTGGAAATTTAGCAAAAATCTCTGCTTCCATATCCGGAGTAGAAGTGGATATGATCGAATCCTCTAAACATGAAATATAGTAGGCAGAAGGTTTATTACTCATCACACATTCTGGCACTTCCCCTTCCAATTCTGTATAAAAAGAGGTAGTCTTTTCTATACCATCTAAAATATAGTATTTTCTCAAACATCCTTTCAGTACAAAATATCCATTTTTTGTATGTTGACCTTCCTTTAATAGAATTTCGCCCTTTTTAACTTGTCTGAAAATATCTAAATCTATGATCGCTTGCTTTTCATCACTAGTCAAAGTTAAATAATTAGCAATGTAGTCAAAAAGTACTTTTTCCATAATATTCTAATCCAATTTTTATAACCCAATTGTTCCTCTTTCCTCCTACTTCATTTTATTAACCCCAATCATTGTTAAAACACCAATTGGTAAGAAAAATATCCATTGAGGAACTAGTATACCATAATAAAAACTGGCAATGATCGATGGCAAGCAAAATGCTAAGTTTAAGTGCCCTACCCCTTCAATCAACTCTGTGTTGGTGGAATATTTTTTATTGTATCCAGCAGATAGCAATATATAGGAAGTGACTAATAAGATGAAAGTCACCATATGCCAAGCACCTACCAGTTCTGAAGTTTCTTGGAGTCCTAGTGAGCTATCTAACATCGGGTCAACCAAGCTTAATTGTCCACCAATCAGATGTAGAAAGAAGGTTGTAAGATTTATTACTCCTGCAATAATCAAAAATGTATTTTTCTGTTTCATTAATTTCGTCTTTTATGTCTTAAGATCTTACAAGAATAATTGCAACTTACTGTCCAATCCTATCCACCAAATCCAATCCAAAAGACAGTAACTTTTGAGTCTCATCTGTTCTAGCTAACTTCACTTTACTGAAAATTAATAGCGAATTGCCATTACTTTCGATGTGGTATATCTGCTCTCCTTCAAAGAATTCGATCAGCTTATCTGTAAAAAATGACCTGACATCATCATCGTTTTCTGCATAAAGCAAAACCTCTTCAGAAAACTTTGGATGCTCAGGAAAATCAATATCCTTATAACCAGTGAAAGCTAAAACCCGGTCAAATAATTTTTCAAATAATCCCTCTTTCTCCATTATAAACTTAGGGATTGCTGTATTGAGTTTGATAGTCATTAAGGTTGTGTAAAATACTTCCGCTGTAAAGGATGCTCCTTCATTAAATACAACATCTGCTATCTCCCATTTAATATTTCTATCTTCTAACTCACCAGTTAGACAATTGGATTGTCGCTCGATAGGTCTTATATCAAAAAACTGAAATTCTTTTAGATGAAGGGTTTCATTATTTGTCCTACTTTCATACAAGTAATCGTTTTGCAAAGCAATATCCTTCAATCGCTCTTGTCTTGGTGACAACTTCTGCCCCATTGGCACAAGGGATATTTTAAGTGCTTTAGAATGGGTGGATGATGAGACATGTTGCTCCATTCCTTTTATATTTAAATTGCCCCCTGACTCTCGATATTGATCCCCAAATTCATAGATTTTTTCTAAAAAAGTTAAATCTACGAGACGAGTTTGAGACAAATCAACAGTGATGTCTTTACCAATTGGAATGTCTCTTGTAAGCTTTGAAAACTTTGGAATAGACATAAAGTTGGCTACACCTTTTATGCTCATATCGTAATTGCCATCCTTTCTAATAAATAAGCTAGAATCGGAATTTAATGACAGAGATAAAAAGGTAGTAATCGGCAACCTTGCCAATAGTACTTGCACCAACAAAGTAAATAATGTCCCACCTATAATACCCCAAAGAAGATTGGTATAAAGTGTAATAATCAATGTCACAACCATGAAGATCAACTGCTCAATACCTTCTCCATAGATCTTCTTAAATGTAGTTGGCGATGCCAATCTAAACCCTATATAAACCAAGATGGCTGCTAATGCTGCATACGGTATTAACTGAATCACGGGGCTTAACACTAATAGAAATAATATAAGGAATATACCATGGTAAAAATTTGACCATTTAGTTTTAGCATGATTGGTAATATTAACTGTGCTCCTCACCACTACTGTAATGATCGGTAAGCCACCGATTGCACCGCAGACCATAGTACCAATACCAACTCCTATTAGATCTTTATTGAGGTTAGTCACTCTTTTGTAAGGATCTAGTCTATCCACTGCCTTTGCCATAGCTAGTGTCTGCATTGAGGCGATCAGAGTGATTGAGATCACTGCCACCCAAAACTCAAAGGTATCTGCTTTACTAAAATTAGGGTGTAATATTGCTTTAGATAAATCATCCGGAATGCTTATAAGAAACTTAGGACCTACAGTATAATCATGCCCAAATATGTGGGATGTATGTGGCTCCATAAAATTAAAAAAATAAACTAGTGGAATAGAAACGAACAATACCCAAAGAGATGCGGGAAGAAAGTGTAACAATCTAGATTGTATCTTAGGGATGACAACCAATAACACTATACTGATCAAGGATATACTTAGGATAAAAGGGTTGACTTTATCTATATGATCAAAAAAACCAGTAAGCTTTTCAACAGTATTCCCTTGTATCGGAGGGATCCCAAAAGCCACATATATCTGACTGGTAAATATAATTACTCCAATGGCTACCATGACACCATTGATCACAGAAGAAGGAATACTCTCTGCAATATATCCAAGTTTAAAAACACCTAGAATCACCTGAATGCCTCCAGCTACTACAGTTGCCGCTAATACATAATTAAATGCTTGACCAGTGCCATCGTCTAAGCTCATGAGGGCTGACAACATTACAGCAATTAACCCAGCGGCCGGACCATTGATGGCTAAGTGACTGCCTCTGTAAAGTGTAACGACAATCCCTCCAATTATAGCGGATATCAGTCCAGCAATAGGCTCTACTCCTGAAGCGACTGCTACCCCTAAGGCAAGGGGCAGTGCTACCATTGAAACACTTAAGGCAGCTAGTATATCTGATTTCCAGTTTTCCTTAATGCCTCGCCAGCCTGTCTTTGGTATATTGTTATCGATTCTTATCTGTGTCAAACTCTGTAGGGATGGTTTAGACTACAAAAGAACAAAAAGTTATTTACAATATCTATAAGTGTGGGTTATTAGGCAAGAAACAATCAATCCTGTTGTCATTTATTCTAATATGAGTTGGATTAATTAATAAAAATTCATTAGCCATAAACAAGCCTTTAATCCACAAAATCACATATGTAAATGTGACTTCTATTATTATATACATATTGCGCAAATATTGAAAGAACATATTAGTAATGCTCCTCATAAAGTGTTGTCAATCTATAATATTAGAACAATCAGGAATGAATCAAACCAATTGTGTCAATTATGCGATTCCAATTTTTTCAATCTCCCATCCATTCCTCTAATTCCTCAAGAAAGGTTTTTTTTCGCCTTCTAGAAATAGGAACAGTATCACCATTAGCCATCTCGATCAATCCATCTCTATACAATTTTTTAATATGAATGAAGTTAACCAAATGAGATTTATGGCAATATTTAAAAGCTTTGCCAAGCTTTAGTGAAAGGTTGTATAGGGTGTCATTAGAAAGCAATAGTGTGCCATCACTCATCACTACCTTCATGAAGTTCTGGCAAGATTCGACTCTAATTATTTCGGATTTTTCAATTATCTCAATGGCATCATATGTACTAACCATGGCTTTTCCATTCCCCAGTTTCATAACTGTTTTTTTATGATCTTTTAAACTAAGCGTAAAGACCTTATTTCTTGGCGTTTTCAACATAATATTATTCATATAGACTTTCTACTTTAGTATCAATATTCGTGCTTCCATAAATTGATGAAAGTAATTGTTACAAAGATTGGGAACTAGAAACAACAATACAATACCAAAAATTAATATTTTCCTATACTTATTATAGAATATATTTTCATATATATTTGTTTATCTGATATTTATATAAATATTTTTCCTTA
>JBBKVK010000063.1:0-11602 GCA_037968395.1 Saprospiraceae bacterium
GAATTAATTGAAACAATGGGGCGTTAAAAATTCGTCGCAAACGAATTTAGCCCCGAACTGGGCAACTCCTTGCCCAGCCCCTCCGAAAGTAGAGTTTGAAACTTGGCCAAGAAGAGAATTAATTGAAACAATGTGGCGTTAAAAATTCATCGAAAATGAATTTAGCCCCGAACTGGACAACCCATTGGCCAGCTCCTCAGCTTGCAAAGTTTGAAACGTGAAATAAGAAGGAATTGAAATTGAAACAATGGGGCGTTAAAAATTCATCGCAAATGAATTTAGCCCCGAACTGGACAACCCATTGGCCAGCTTCTCTTTTATACGAGGGATGAATTATCGGGCATTGACTTAATAATTGATTGGGGATAAATACTCACCCGAAGATGTAAAGATCGAATATTTCAATATGCTTCAATACCTAAATACTCATTCTAAGCCTTGATTAAATTCTCTCATATACAAAATTGGTATAATGTTTGCCTATTTAATATAAGAGAATTAGGAATATGGAAAGTTTATATTCTAATTCATTGAAAAGCAAGTGAGTATAAATATTTTTATTAAAGGTTTAAAGGAGTAAATATCTAATAATCCTTAAGAAATAGAGAATAGTAACAGAATGATAATTAAAAGTACAAATAAAATAAATAAAAGTTTTGCCTCGATAAAAGGCATAATCCAAAATAATTTTGACTTAATCCAAATATCTACATTTATGAGAAATCGATTACTTTTAGAGCTTTCTAAAATCTCATTTTATAAAAAGGCAAGCTATCTGATAGCATTGCTTTTTGTTACGACTGGAATCAGCTTAAATGCTCAATGTACTCCAGATGTAACCACACCTGTTTTTGTAGGGTGTAATGGTAATAGAACAGTTACTCTTTCGGGAGGAAAATGTGAAGTTTACCTTCAACCATCAATTTATGCTACCGATAACTGTACTGGTAAAACAGCAACAGTTTCGCACAATGCATCTAATGCTAATACTGCAGGATATGGATGTGTAGGTGGTACTACCAATTTTTATCAACTATTTACTTCGGTTAGCCCTACGCCAATGAGGGTTACTAATGTAAGTTTTGGAGTTTTTAATTCGGTGGGTAGTTACAATGTGCCAGTAAGGGTGTATCGTACAGATGGAACTCTAGTAACTGCTAATTGGGAACTTATCGGAACAAGTTTTGCTCCAAATGTTACTGGTAGTGGTTCTGCATCAGCGATTCTAAATTCAGATTTGATATTTAATGGTGAGATTTACGCTATAGAGATCATTACTCCTTCTTCTATATCAGGAGATTTGGTAATGGCATACAACACAGGAGCTCAATCAGGTAATACTTACGTGAAAGCAAATGCATGTGGAG
The DNA here is from genome assembly GCA_037968395.1 of Saprospiraceae bacterium. Taxonomy (GTDB): domain Bacteria; phylum Bacteroidota; class Bacteroidia; order Chitinophagales; family Saprospiraceae; genus JADKBO01. The sequence goes on from JBBKVK010000063.1 coordinate 1,368, forward strand.
TTACAAGTTTAACAAATCTAGCATCATTAACAGCACCATCAGCAGGAGCGGTAGTGAATGTTACTACACAATCTCAAGCTGTATATGTATATCCAAACAATGGAAATACTTATGAAACAACAGATGTTTTTGAAGCAGGGATCTATAACTTAAGTTACGAGGCTGTAGATGCTTCAGGCCTAAAAGCTACTTGTGGATTTACATTGACAGTAAACGGGGTTGCTAATCCTGTATCTTCAATAAGTTGTAATGATCTTGTCAATATTTCTTTAGATGATGAATGTATGGCAGAAGTTGGAGCAGATGAGATATTAGAAGGTGGTCCATATTCATGTTATGATGATTATCAGGTAGTAATTTATAATTTAGCTAACAAACCTATAGGTAACATATTAAATGCAAGCCACGTTGGTTTGAAATTGAAAGTTGAAGTAGTCGCACCTAATAATAATAGATGTTGGGGTGAAATAAAGGTAGAAGATAAAAATCCTCCAGTACTAGAATGTGCTGATGTATATACTAGTTGTTCTGGAAGTTTAGAGCCAGGATCAAGTATTCCAAGTAATATTACTTTTGCAGCTGATTTACCTAATAAAGTAATCTCAAGTGGACCAGCCTCTTCAAAAGTTTACACAATTGATGTGTTTGGATTGACAAATGTCAATTTTACTGATATTAATGTAATGATAGATATTGATCATGCTAATGTTAGTGAATTAACAGCAACATTAGAAGGACCAAATGGTAAGTTTGTCACTTTATTTGATGGTTTGACATGTACTAACGGAGGTTTGTTTTTAACGTTAGACGATCAAGCAAGTGCAACTTTTGCTAATCTTCAGTCTGCATGTAATGCAGTATCACCTGCAATAATGGGTGCTTTTAAGGCAAAGAATGCATTAAGTACTTTTATGACAGGTGATCCAACAGGTATATGGAAATTAACAATCAATGATGGTACTCCAGGAAATGGGGGAACAATTAATAACTTAGCAATAGTATTTACACAATCAGGTGGAAAAATACCATTCCCAACTACAAGGACTTTAACATCTGCAACTCTAGTTGGTCCTAAAACTTATAGAGTTATTGGATTAGATCCATGTGGGCCTGCTACCGTATCTTACCAAGATGAAGTAGTAGACATGAGCTGCGATAGCAAGTATTTAAAAATATTAGATAGAACTTGGAATGCTGTTGATGGATATGGAAATACTGCATTGACTTGCGTACAAAGGATTTATGTATATAGAAACGGTTTGGCTACATTAATTTTCCCTCCTAATTATGATGGAAAAGATAGACCTACTTTCTCTTGTACTGATTGGGGTATGACAGTACCTCCACCAACACCTGCAGGAGCAGGTTATCCATCTGGTGATTTCTGTGATAATATCCAGATATTTGATCCAGTTGACACTAAAATTGATATTTGTGCAAAATCGTATAAAATTATCAGACAGTGGAAAGTAGTAGAGTGGTGTAACAGTCAAGTTATAGAACACACACAAATTATAAAAGTAGAAGATAAGCAAGGACCTATCTTGGACTGTAAAGGTGATGTTACTCTTTCTACAGATCCATTGGATTGTTCGTTGGATTATACTCCAGAAAAACCTACATTTAGTGATAGAGGATGTTCTGCAGAAAACGAAATAGTTATTTCATTGTCATACTATGTGTCTCCATCAGGTAATATTCCATCTGACGCAATATTTATAAAAGTAATAGGAACTAAAATTAATGACCTTCCTTTAGGCATTACTTTTATCAGATATACAGCTACAGATGATTGTGGTAATATGTCTATATGTGAATATAAAATTACAGTTATTGATGAAGTACCGCCTGTAGCAGTTTGTGACCAGTTTACCAATGTATCAGTCGGATCAGATGGTAATGCTTGGGTTGATGCTTTGACATTTGATGATTATTCTCATGATAATTGTGAGTTGGTTAAATTTGAAGTTAGAAAAATGACTAATGCATGCTCAGGTGGAAGTACATCATTTGGACCTAAAGTACTATTCTGTTGCTTAGAAGTAGGAAAGAGTATCATGGTAGCACTTCAAGTTACAGATAAGAGTGGCAACAAGAATACTTGTATGGTTGAAGCTAAAATAGAAGATAAACTACCTCCTTATATTCAATGTCCGAAGGATATAACATTAGCCTGTTTTGCTGATTATGAAAATTTGACTATTACTGGAGAAGCTCAAGGCTTTGATAACTGTACAGTGGCAAGTGTTAATCATACCGATAGTGGTGCGATAGATAACTGTGGAGAAGGAGTAATATCTAGAACATGGACTGCTAAAGAATTAGATTATGATGGCCCAGGTGGACAACCAGCTAGATCAGCCTCTTGCGTACAAAGGATAACTTTAAGAAATGATAAGCCATTTACAAGAAATGATATTAAATTCCCTGCTAATCATGATGCATTTACATGTAATTCTGATTTAAGTCCTGAGAATTTGCCAAACGGTAAGAATTTTCCAACGATAGTAGATAAGGCATGTAGCCTAACATCTTACGACTATAAAGACCAAGTATTTACTTTCGTAGATGGTTCTTGTGCTAAAATATTAAGAACATGGACAGTGATCGATTGGTGTACTTATAATAAGAACAATCCTTCTGACCCTAATGATGATACAGGTATTTATTCTAGTGTGCAAATCATTAAGCTTACTAATACTATTCCACCAGTTTTTGCTAATTGTAGCAATAAAACAGCAGATATTAATGGAGCTTGTAAAGGCGAAGTGACACAAAGTGTAAGTGCAACAGATGATTGTACACCTACTGAAGACATTACTTATGAATATATCATTGATGTTAACAATGATGGTGTCGGACCACATCTAACGGGTAATAGTAATACTTTTACTAGAATCCTTGATATTGGGACGCATAAAATTACTTGGTATGCATATGACAGATGTGGAAACAGACAAACTTGTATGTACCTACTTACAGTTAGAGATGGTAAAAAGCCTACTCCTTATTGTTTAACTACAATTACGACGGTAGTAATGCCATCAACTAACTCTTTAGAAATATGGGCAAGCGACTTTGACTATGGTAGTTATGATAATTGTACTGCTACTAAAGATTTGACATTCTCTTTTACATCTAGCAAATTGACTACTAATAGGACATTTACATGTGCTGATATCCCAGATGGTAAAGAAATGTATATTCCAATTACAATGTGGGTACACGATTTGGCAGGTAACAAAGATTTTTGTTCGATTGGTTTAATATTACAAGATGGTATTGGTGATGTTTGTGATGATATTACTAGATTTGGAATCGCAGGTAAAATAACTACAGAAAGTAATAGTTCAATCCAAGATGTTGAAGTTCAAGCTTTAACAATAGCAAATGAAAGCATGATTTCTAGACAGATGACTGGTGCTGATGGTGTATATTCAGTAAATGTAGCTGAAGGAGACAATGTAAATATTGTAAGTAATAAAGCTGATCATATTATGAACGGTATATCTACTTTAGACCTTGTATTGATACAAAGACATATATTAGCGATCACACCTTTTACCTCTGCATATAAGTCTATTGCTGCAGATGTGAGTAACGATGGTAGGATAACAGCTTCAGATTTAGTAGCACTTAGAAAAGTGATTTTAGGTATCGATTCTGCATTTCCTAACAACCAAAAAGTATGGAGATTTGTAGATAAAAACCAAAAATTCAATGACATCACTAAACCGTTCCCATTTAAAGAGAAGTTTGATTTTTCTAATGTAAATTCTTCTTCTTCAAATGTAAATTTCATTGGAATGAAGATTGGAGATGTAAATGGATCTGTAAAGTTAAATGCAAGAGCTGAAAATACTGAAAATAGAACTCAAAATACAATGGCTTTAGATTATGACATGACATCTGATAATGGATATACCTATATTAATGTATATGCAAGGGAATCAAATACTCTTGCAGGTATTCAGGCACAGTTTGTTGCTGATGGTAATGAGATAGTAGGTTTAGAATCAGGATTGTTAGATGTGTCATCAGGTGATTATGTGATTACAAATGGAACGTTAAAAATGAGTCATGCTACTAAATCTAATGTAGCTGTAAATAACAACGAGCCAATCTTCACATTGATAGTTAAAGGAGCTAAACATGTGAAAATGCAATTGACAAATGATGCGTTCACAGCTGAAGCATATAATACTAACTATGAAGTTAGTGACCTTACTTTAGGTCTAAGAAGCGAAGAGGGTGGTAATGAGTTTTTCTTAATGCAGAACAGACCTAACCCATTCACTGATTTCACTACCATTAACTTTGTACTTCCTACTGCTGGCAAAGCAACACTTGAAGTATTTGATGTGACTGGTAAGAAAGTATATAATAAGACAACAGAATACCCAAAAGGTGACAACCAAATAGAATTGAATGCTAATCAATTAGGAGAAACAGGCATACTTTATTACCAATTAACTTTTGGTCAGAATAAAGCTATCAAGAAGATGGTAAATGTAAAGTAACGAAGATATATTTTGGATTAGTGAAAGAAGGGTCTGCAGCAATGTTAGACCCTTTTTTATTGCTTATAGTGAAACAATGATATCGTTCGTCTGATATTTTTCACAATTAATATGATATTTTTGCCAAATCAAATATTAAGGGTTTATTTTTGATTTAATTACTAGAAGTGATTTAACAATAAAGAGATAATGAAAATAGATTTAAAAGAATTATTTGGTAAAGAAGAAGGGCTCAATGATGAAATGATGTCAGTGATAATTAAGGCTATAAAAGATAATTATCAGTCGGATATTGACTATCTCAAATTTAAGCAATCGGTTACCAAACTGCAAGAAATGAATATTGATGAGCCGACAAGCATCAAGTCAGCATTTATGACCTTGAGTACTATGGGTGTCACAAAAAAAAGGATTTTGGAGAGCATCAGGCATTATTCAAATGTAGTAAATAAAGAGAAGGACAAATTTGCCATTGCACTGAAGAACCAAATTACCAATCACATCGAAAAGCCAAAGTTAGAGGCAGATAAATTTGATGACATGATTGATAAAAATCAACGTGAAATTGAGAAGCTTCAAAAAGAAATAGATTTAATCAATCAACGAAAGTTAACCATTGGAGATGAGCTAAGTGCAGCAGAAGCCAAGATAAATGTTACTCGAGATGAATTCAGAGCTGTATATGAGTTTTATGCCAAGACTTTAGATAATGATAAAATTTTAATAGATCAGATATTAGATTAGATTTAGGTATGGTATTTACGATTTCAACCTAAATATATCCTCCTATCGCATTTAGTTATTACTTTTTACATATATTTGTTTTTATAAATCAAAATTAATTATGGCAGATTTTAATGCAGCTCCTAAACCTAAATCTTTTTGGTCAAAACCAGAAGGTAAAACAGGGACGTTATTTTTATTGGGTATTCTAGGAGGTTTAGGATATTTACTTTATGCTTTTGGAGCTACACTCCTCGGTATTGTGTCAACTACCATTGGTTTAGTAGTTAGTCTTGCGGTACTAGGAGTAATATTGTTTATGGCATTTGATCCCAAAGTGAGAGCATTGGTAGGCTATTTTTATAAGTCAATAATGAGGTGGGTCACAGGAATTTTTGTCACTATTGATCCAATTGGGATATTAAAAAACTATATATCTGACCTTGAAGGCAATCTATCGAAAATGAGCAAACAAATTGGTGCTATTAAAGGCCAAATGCGTAAGCTTAAGACCATTGTAGAAACTAACAACTCTGATATTACCAATAATATGTTGTTGGCTAAAAAAGCCAAAGAACAGGGCAATCAAAAGGCGATGTTATTGTCTAGTAGAAAGGCTGCTAGACTCAAAGAAAGTAATGCTAAGTACTTAGCGCTACATAGCAAAATGTCTATACTTTATAAGGTGTTGACGAAAATGTATAGCAACTCTGAGATTTTATTAGAAGATACAAAAGATCAAGTAAAAGTAAAAGAGCAGGAGTACAAAGCTATCAAAGCTAGTCACAGTGCAATGAGATCAGCTATGAGTATTATTAAAGGAGATGGTGACAAGAGAGCTATGTTTGATCAAGCATTAGAGTTTGTAGCAGATGATGTAGCCAACAAAGTTGGTGAAATGGAACAATTTATGGAAATGTCTTCTGACTTTATGAACTCAATTGACTTGCAAAATGGTGTATTTGAAGAGCAAGGATTGAAGATGTTAGAAGAGTATGAGAAAAAATCTACATTGTTACTTCTAGGAGGTAAAGAAGACAATGATGATATTTTAGACTTAAAAGTTCCAGAAGAGAACTACAAATCAGATTCAAGTAGCAGTTCAGAGTATGAAGGGCTATTTGACTAATTGATTTCAGTAAATATAAATAAAACAAAGTCCGAAAGTTAGTTAACTCTCGGACTTTGTTTTTTTGAATAAGTAGCTTCACTGTTGAAGCATTATGAAATAGGTATTCTAGATTAAGAATTTTAAAAATAACATAAAAAATTATCAGGAGCTTAGTAGTATTATTAATGAGTTTTGCCTTTACATCGGCTTGTATTGGGCAAATTGTCTCTGGTCAAGTAAGGACTGAGGGCACAAATGAGCCAATATCAGATGTGTATGTATCTGCATTTATTCAAAGCATGGCAATTCCTGGAGTATATACTAATGCAGAAGGATATTATAAAATAAAACTGGCTGTTGGCAAATATGAAATTGTAGCAAGGCACGTGAGTTATCCTCTTGAAAGCCATAAAATACAAACACAAAGTACGACAGATACTATTTATTTAGATTTTGTAATGAAAGGTGGGGAAGTATTCGAGCCAATTGAAGTTGTTTATATTACTCCAAAAAGGAATGTTTCGAATGTAACTACTCTAAACAAGAAAGATTTCAATGTATTACCTGGAAGTTTTGATGACCCGACTAGGTTGTTGATAAAATATCCTGCTATAAGTACAGTCAATGATCAAGCAAATTCAGTCATATATCGAGGGCTGCCTGCTCATTATATGCAATGGCATCTTAATGGACAAGAAATCGTAAACCCTAACCACACTAGTAATGCAGGGACACTATCCGATTTGTTTTCAACGATAAGCGGAGGTGTTAATATGTTAGGAGGTCAATCATTGGATAGAGCTGTATTTTATGGAAACCCTAGCAGTAAGTCTTATAATGCAATCTCGGGAGTGAATGATCTGGAGACCTCAGAGCTAGATAGGTATATCCAATTAAGCCTTTTAGGCTTAGAAGCTGGATATAATTTTAAAGATTTTAGTGTAGGTTATAGATATAGTTTTACCGGGCTGCTTGGAGACATGGGCGTAGATTTTGGTGGAGAAAAGATCCGTTTTCAGGATATAAATTTTAGGTATAACCCAAAACTCAAAAAAGGAAATATACTGTTTACAGCTGTGTATGGAACAAGCCAAAATGACTATTCCAAGTCAGAAATACCATCTACATTGAAGGAACATCAAGACATCAATTATAAATCGTCTGCTTTATTAAGCACGTTGAACTATGGAGTTGGAAAACATAAGATTGGACTTTCTTATAGTAAAAGGTCAGATGAAAGATCAGCAATTGGATTAGTACTGTTATCAGATACTACTTTAACGATAAATGATCATTCTACAATTGATGAACAAAAGATTGTTGTTACTTATTCAAATAAAATTAATAATAAACTAGATATAGGTATTAATTATCAGCTTGTTCACTACGACGATAATCTGATTTTTAGAGATCGAATTTATTCCATTATTGATAAGGCTAGTCTGATAAGCACATTCGCTTCCTTTGAGTATAAAAGTAATGGAAACACTGCTAATTTTCATATTTCTCCTTCTTACAGATTGGAGTATGAAGATTTTTCACCTGATTTTAATATTGATTTTAACATGCCTATGTCTGTAAAGCAGAGTATTGATCTTAAATTTGGCCATACATCTCAGACACAACCATCATTTGTTCATTTGTTTTCTGATACTGATTTTAAATTAAAAGCTACTAAGTCATTACAGTTAGACTTGGCGTTTAATTCACTTTCATCTAAAAACGTAGATTTAGAGTTTCATTCTTTTTATCACTTGATTTATGATATTCCGCAAACCGCTTCAGGTAATTCAGCATTTAATAATCTTGATTTACCACCTACTGATACTTACACATTATCAGATCAAGCAAAAGTAGTAGGAGTGAGTGGCCAAGGCGAGTTTAACCTTCCTGCAAAGATATCTTTGAACGCCAATCTCAGCCTTTTTCAGTCAAGTTACCGTACTTTAGCTGTTTGGGTTCCTTCTGTTCAATCGTTTGGGCATACTTTTAATTTAAACATTGGTAAAATATTTTCTTTTAGAGATAATTCTAAATATTTTAGAATAGGAATGTCATTACATCACAGAGGAGGCAGTAAAATATATCCATTAGAGGAAGGAAGTATATTGACAGAATATGATTACAGACAAGGTCCAACTGAAACGTTGTCCACTTATTATCGTATAGACTTGAGATTGTCATATCAAATGGCAAGGAGTACTTTGTCGCTAGACATTCAAAATATTACTGGCCGACAAAATCAGGCTTATTATTTCAGAGACCAACCCTCTGGGCAGTCAACATTGCAAAAACAACTCGGATTGATACCTGTTTTAAGCTACAAATTGTTTTTGTAGGTATTAATTTTTTTAATTATATTTGGTATATAATAAATTGAACTTTATGTCCCCGAATGAAATTGTTTGCCCTTCAATTACAATGCTTAATTTGTTTTGCTATTTCCTAATGAATTCAAATAGTTTTTCTTTCAGTCTTGATCTTTAAAGAATTCAACATATTAAAAGTATTTGCAATTTTAATAGCTGTTTTAGGCTATAATAGCATATTTGGGCAGACGCTCGAAGGCTATGCGTATGATTCTATGACTGATGAAATTGTCACTGATGTGAAAGTTAGCTTATATATTGCAGATCAGTTAGTCGATGTTCAATACACAGATTTCACAGGGTTGTTTTTGTTTCATAAGTTACCTGAAAAAAGTTATAAATTGGTATTTCAAAAGCCAGGTTATAGAACCTATAAAAGGTATCATAGATCTTTATCAACTAGAAGGTACGTATATAAAATAATTAACCTAACAGATCCCAAATTTGCAAGGAGCATGAACGATTCTATAAGACTTGGCAATACAGATCATTATTTTACCAAAGAGAAACTTTCTAAAAACCTACTAACTTTCGACGATCCTATTAGATCTATAGCTTTATCTTCAGGAGCTGTATTAATAGATGATCGTTCCAATGCTATAGCATATCAAGGAATCCCAGCTACTTTTAACAAATGGTATCTTGATGGCTTTGAAATCAACAACCCAAATCAATATAGTTTTCAAGGTAGTAATCAAAATTTTTCAGAATCAGGAGGAGGGATGACTTCAAGTTTTAATAACTATCAATCGATAAGTCTTACCAGTCCAGGTATGTCTAGCTATAGTGCAGGAGGGGTTGGGGCAGCTATTAATTATGAATCTGGCGATATCGATAATTTTGCAAGGTTTGGTAATACAGCTACCGAGATTGGTCTTCATAAAGGTCGATTTAACCTAGGAGTGAAGTTTGGGTCACCAAATTTATTATCCAATTTAGGAAAGGAGTACGGATGGGCAAATAGCAGAGATGGAGCTGTCAATATTAACTACAGAAACATCACAGCAAAGAAATCTGATGTGATAAATTTTTACTACAATCGATCCTATTACACAAGGTTAATTAGTCTAAATCAGGTAAAAGATGTAGATACTTATAGTAAAAGGTACTCCTCTAACAATTGGGGGTTTACAAAATCATTTAGATATAAATCGTACAAACTTGGGTTTTCTCATTCAGTATCATCACAGGATTATGACAGTCGCTATGAATTTTTTAATATAAGTTTAATATCTGGATCAGAAAACATTGATGTTAACTCTGTGTTTTCTCATTTATCCCTTGAAAACTATGTAAATAATAACAGTAGTTGGGGAATACATATTAATTCTATTAAATTCGAAGGGAGGATTATGGCGAGTAGGCTCGTTAGTGCTTCAAGAAATGATGTGAGATACTATAGTTTCAGATACCATTTTAATATGAAAATTAATAATTTAAAATATGAACTTAAGCTCCAGCCTAGATACATCGAAGCGTACAGGGACTATAGTGCTTTTACTTTTAAAGAAT
>JBBKVK010000064.1:0-15707 GCA_037968395.1 Saprospiraceae bacterium
AAATAGTGTAATCGCTCTGCGATTAGAATTTAGAAGTAGGAAATCGAAAAGCTAATGTAGAGGCGAGGTACATGGTGTGTATTTTTTTTGCCTTTAAAATCAACAAAAATTAAGACCTCAGAGAGGTCTCACTAATTTAGCATATGGGTTGTCTTATATATTTGACCTCAGAGAGGTCACACTACTATATTATATTCAGACTATTTGTTTAGGATTTTCCCCCTTTGATGTTAATATTGTTTTAATTCTGGTAATATAATGGACAAGATAGATAAGAATTGTGTTATTTGCAATGGACAAAGTATTAATAGCAAAGAATATGAAGAGATTAATGGGAGTAGTAATGGTAATGATGGTTGTATCAATTGCAATTGGTCAGAACTTGCCTCAATTTCAAAAATCAGAAAATAGAGAGTTGTATCAAGGGATGTATAATGATATAATATTGAAACTTAATGGTGCTGATCCAACACTTATAAATGTTAAGTGTAAAGATGGACAAATGAGGGTGGCTAATGATACTACTTATCAAGTATTTTTAAGGAATATTGATAACGGTGAGGTGAAATTAAAATTATACTATAAAAATCTACCTGTAGATATCTACACTCTCGAAATTGGGCAATCCCCGAAAGTTGAAGTATCCGTAGATGGACCAGTCAAATCATTCTACACGGTAGATGAATTGTTTGATCTCAAATTAAAATTTTCGATTGATGATAGGACTTTGGACAACAGTCTAAGCTTGGCTTCTTTTAAGACAGTAATTGTAAGTGAGACAAATAACGCTGCTCCATTCATGGTGATGAATACACCTAATTTTCTTAATGCAAAGAGGCTTAAACACAGCTTGAAAAGTGGGGACAAATTACTGATAAGTGATGTAACAATGAAAAACAGATTAAATCAATCAATCAATTGTCAATCTAATTATATCGAATTTAAGATTAAGTAGCTTGTTGGCTGCTTTTTTGGATAGTTTGTTTGCTGCCTTGTTACTTCATAAATTAGCTTGCCAGATATTACCACCTAAATCAATATTCAGTTTTAACAAATTCTAGTGAAACACCATTAATACAATATCTCAAACCTGTAGGCGGCGGTCCATCGTCAAATACGTGACCAAGGTGCCCACCACATCTAGCACACAAGACTTCTACCCTTTTGTAGCCGAGTAGATTATCGCTATCTTCTTTGATTAAATTTTCATCTTCTGGTTGATAGAAACTAGGCCAGCCAGTACCAGAATCAAATTTCGCATTACTATTAAAAAGAGTAGTGTTACAAGCAGCACAAATGTAGATTCCTTCTTTTTTATTACTATTAAGATCACTAGTAAAGGATCTTTCAGTGCCTTTTTGTCTAAGGACGTAAAACTCTTGATCAGTTAATTCTTTTTTCCATTCTGCTTCTGTTTTAATAACTAAGGGCAGTTTATCTCCTCTTTTATTAACGATATATCCAGGTGTTTGATCAAATGGAGTTTCATTGATAATAGTATCAGTAGATTGAACAGCAACTGATTTTTCAGGTGATTTACATGATCCAAAACTGGTAATAAGTAAAAGTAATAAGAAGTTTAAATTCATTATCTTTATATTATAAATGGTTAAAACCCGATTTGTCTAGACCTGATACCTTTTTGATCGAGTCTTGCTAATGCATTGGTAACATCGCTTGACTTAATTGTGTTCAGTTTTTTAGTAGATATCTCATTGTTATTTTCAGAAGCCATTCTTAAATTTTGGACCGTGATGATAGTGTTTATCAGCTGTCGGACAGCTCTAGCGTTACCAAAATATTTATCTTTTGTATTTACCATATTAATCATTGACGAATGGAAAGTAGTCTTACCACTGGCATTGAAGAAGTACCTTTGACTAGCTGCCATTTGCAGTCCGATTTGAGTAAGCTCGTCAGCAGTATAATCTTGAAAAATAAGTTTTTTATCAAACCGAGAAGATAATCCTGGATTGGCTTTAAGAAAACTATCCATATTGTCAGGATAACCAGCAACGAATAGAAAAAAACTACCCCTATCATCTTCCATTCTTTTGAGTATAGTTTGGATGGCTTCATTTCCGAAATCACCTTGCATTCCGTTGAAGTTGTTAAGTGCATAGGCTTCATCAATAAACAATACGCCACCCTTAGCTTCATCAATTTTTTCTGATGTTTTAATAGCAGTTTGTCCTACAAAACCAGCGACAAGACCTTGCCTATCTGTCTCTACTAAATGTCCTCTCTCCAATATGCCTAAAGCTTTATAAATTTTAGCTAAGATTCTTGCGATGGTAGTTTTACCTGTACCAGGATTACCAATCATTACTGTATGTAAGAAGAAACTGGATGTTACATTCTTGCCACTTAGTTTGTGGTATTTTACTATATCGACTAAAGACCTTACTTGTTCTTTTACAGATTCTATACCTATTAAGTTATCTAATTCTACCATAGACTCCAGCAATAAATCTTCGTCTATAGGTAAGTTTAACCTCCTATTGTTTTTCTTCCTTTTTATTGGAAGAACATCAGAGAGTTTTATAGTTTGCAAATCTATTGGAGCTAATGAACTTGGATTCTTTCTTTTCATTATTCGAAGCCCTAAGTTGATTTTTGCTTTTTCAACTAAATCGTAAACATATCTGGCATTTCCAAATGCATTGTCTCTGTTTCTGAAGGCATCTGTAATTATTTCAGCTAATATAGACTTTGCCCTTTCATCTAATATTACGCCTTTGTCAATGGCTGCGACATCAGCGATCTGTATTAATTCATCAGGGAGATAGTCTTTAAATTCAAAAAAGTGTTTGAATCTTGATTTTAAACCAGGATTGGAATCAATAAATAGCTTCATCTCTTTGGGATATCCTGCTACTATTACAGCCATATCATTGGAAGGACCGGACATTTCTTTAATTAGTATCTCAATAGCTTCTCTTCCAAAATCCTTATTGTCATCAAGTGATCTTGCTAAAGAGTAAGCTTCATCAACAAACAATATTCCACCTTTGGCTTTTGCAATTGCCTCTTTTACTTTAGGAGCAGTTTGTCCAATGAATTCACCAATTAAATCAACTCGGTCTACTTCATGTACATGGCCTTTTGACAATAGTCCCATATGTTGGTAGATTCTGCCCATCAATCTAGCAACTGTTGTTTTACCTGTGCCAGGGTTACCGATAAAAACAGAGTGTATATTGGCTTTTTCGTCTTCTTTAAAACCTTTTTTTGTTCTAAGCTGAAGGAATTTAAGATACTGGGCATGTTCATCAACTTTCTCCTTGATTTCGCTTAGTCCAATGAGTTTATGAAGTTGAGTAATGGTAGTTTTAAAGTTTTCTTTCTTTTTGACTTCAGGACCTTTCAATATAGTAAAATCTTTATAGGCCAAATGTACATCAAGATTGCCTTCTTTTAATTCGTCTCCCACTTCAAAATACGTAGTAGCTAGTAGGCTGTTCATGAATAAAATTTCGATTTTATATCTCCCAGGTGACCATGATCCACGAGTATTTGATCCAAAACCCGCAATAGTTTCATTTATTTTAGATTTAGCGTCGACTGGAACTAACCTATTGATAATGGTTTTAAGATCCCCTTGTTCGTTGTAAAATTTAACAAAAAATTCAGCAACCCAGGTTTTATTTAAAGCGTTTTCGAAATGTAAATGACAAAATATATACCTAGTATGTGATTGAGAAAAAGATATTAAATATTTCATGTTATTTTGAGAACTAATGTCATCGAATGCGCCCTCAAATAACTCGATCTTTTTTACATCTAGGTAATTGGTTACATGAAAACCATCTTTGCAATCATTGATGTGAAAAATCTTTGATCCTAATAAATTGTCATCTACATATAAGTCCCACTGATATTTGCCTTCTTTCCAAAACGATGATTTTTTCTTATTCCCCCATCCTTCTCTTATATAGGAAATGGCATCGTATTTACTTATTTTTTTAGTCAAATGAAGGTTACAGACTTCCTTAGTTTTCGGTTCGAGTTGTGTACATTTTAAATTTAAATCCAACTCCCAATTCTCAATGTCAAATTTTTTATTGTAAAGAGAAAATTCAACATAGATATAGCTTGTCTCTGATTTGTCAAAGACCTGTCTGTATTTTTTTTTGTTATCTAAAATCCATTCAGTATCGCCATAAGTCTTTAACTCCTTGAACCTAAATAAATTTTTTACATCAACCTTATTACTTCCTTCTTTCATATAATAAAAGATTAACTTAATCTGAAAATTAAAAATGAAGTACATTAGAATGACTTAATCCAAAGAAGATTGATTTAATCAAAAAGACAAGTCTTAATTATTAACTCCAATTGTTTTCGACTTTATAAATATAAGAACAAATATTTAAATGACTTGATATAAATCGTGTTTTTGATAATTTATTTTACTATTTCCTATTCTATAGCTAAAAACTTCAACGTTATTAGAGAATAAAAGAGGTATATGCCAACGCCAACTGTGCCTTCCAAAAATTGATCAAATATAAATAGAATTATAAAACTCACAAAAATGGCAATTGTATATGGAGTTTTGAAACGGGATTGATAAAATGGAAAAATGAAACCAATGAGTAAGCATATCAACCCTATAACTCCAGCATTGACTGCTGTAAAGAGAAACTGATTATGAGGCAATAAACTCTTAGTGTATTTAGGGTATAAATCATTAAACTTTTTAGCTACTATCGGTCGCATATTGCAACCTCCAACGCCTATTATCGGATGCTCTTTAAAGATTTCTAAACCTACTGTGATTGAAGTCAACCTGCCACTATCTGAATAGTCTTCTCCTTTACCTTCTGAATATTGTTCAAGATCATAAATCATATAGTTTACTTTGGTTCTAAACCCTTCTGAGATTGAATAAAAAAAGATAGGAGTTAAAATGATTCCAATTGCTAATGATATTCCCAAGGTTTTCCTTTTTCTAGATACAATATATGATATAAATAAGGATAAAAATGATAAATATAGGACTAATAATCCTGTCCTTACCGATAGATAATGAAGAAAAATGATATTAAATACGATTAACAAAGAGGTGATTATGGATCTTGATTTGGTTTGGTATTTAAACAATAAAAAATAGAGGTTTGTCATAGTTACAAGCGCTGTAATCACACTATATTTAATATGACTCCCTGGTGTGGCTATTGATTGGCCTATTTTTAAAGTAAATGTATAATCTGTATGAGAATTTACTTGTTGGAAATAAGTAAACATATGCTGCCCAGTAAGTATGACTAAGAATATTAAAAATAGTGAAGAAAGCTTATTTCCTAAAGGTTTGTCATAAGTTAAAAATGCAGCCGGCAATAATAAAAAAGGCAATTTTATAACCCACCTTTGTGAGAGGTATTCCCAATCTTGACAACTGCTATAAGGAATAAGCAAATAGGTAAAAAATAGAATAAAGATCCAATAGGATGGGTGTTTCCATACCGATAAAAATTGCTTGGCATGAAATTTTGAATATTTAAAATAAAACAAACCATCTGTTTTACCAAAATCTACAAAAGCAATCAAAATCATTAATACAATACTGATAGATTGAATGGCAGAAGAATAAACTTGCCCTGCAAAAAACAATAAGAATAAAAACAAAATGGAGTTGGCTCGCCAAGATTCTCTCATAAATAAGTGTCGTTATTGTTTTTACCTATTTTAGTAAAAAAAAGGGTTGAAGTAGACTACTTGAAAATAAAATTACTTTGAATTCACTTATAGGAGTCATAAAGCTGATTTGGTAAATAAGATCTTTGTTATAACGCAAACTATTTTTCAATTAGTACATAAACCTGGATTATGCATTAAGTAATCCCGTTATGGGAGAAAGGGTGTTTATAAAAAGAAAAGGGTCTTATCCATTCAGACAAGACCCTAAAGTTAAATTCTTTTGAAAACTATTTTTGAATGGTTAAATTCTTACCTACAAAAAGGTTCTTACCATTAATTTTTACAAAATAATTTCCCGTAATCAATGTTGAAGTATTTAGAGTCAAGCTACCATTAATATTTTGAACTTCAGATAGTACGACTTTACCAATAGCATCAATAACGTTAATAGTTACTTCGCCTTTAATGTTCGTATTGTCAAACTCTATATTCACCAAGTTTTGAGCTGGATTAGGATAGATTCTGATGTCAGATGGCTTTAATACATCTTTGGTACTAGTCACAGGAGAAAACAAATACTCCCCAGTACTAGAGTTGAAAGCAACATCATAATTACCCGCTGTACATTGAATGTTAGGGCCATTCTGTGTGCCGACACCACCTGGGAAAGTAGTATCTCCCCAGTTAATATCCCATGCTGTTTCAGCTCTAAACTTAACTCCGTCATCACTTGCTCCAGCATATTCTGCTAATGTAAGCCCTTTACCTGTCCAAAGATTTCCATCATTGGCATCTTTTTCTAAGTAAGTGTCTTGAGCTCCATTATCTCCTGTAGCTGGCCAAGCCCCTGTTGGTCCGTTTTTACCTACAAGACTGACTTGCCCATATTCGAATATTTGCTTAAAGTTATAAGCACCAGTGACATAGTTAAAAGTAATGATATACTCACCTTCGGTAACAGGGACTGTAGCTCCATCTCTGGTTGCTATTCCACTTGGGAAGTCTGGACCTCCCCAGTTAATGCCAGTATCTTCGTTTGCTACAAAGATCAATTCACCATCAACTAGATTTGTTCTGTATTTGTAGTCAAACCCATCTGGAGTTACCCTATCCATCGCAAAGAAAGTAGAAAAATCTCCTGATGCTGTACCAGTGATACTAATAGAGGTATAATCTTCGATGATATCAAATGAGTAAGAAAAATCATCCGTATTAAAAGTGATATAATATTTTCCAGCTGGATCTACAGGTATGTTATCACTTGATCCGTTAACTCCAATACCTGAAGGAAAATCAGTACCTCCCCAGTTTAAAGCCCATTCTCCATTTGCTCTGAATTTTACTGGCCCCATTTTAAGGTCATATATAAGATTCCATTCTGAAGGTCTGTCAGCATTTCTTGTCATTTCGACATCTGTTTCCCAATCAATCGCTCCATCTCCAATTATACTAATTGTCTTGTATGGATTGGTCTCTTCAAAAGTGTACTCTTTTGTCAAAGAATCGAACGTAATTAAGTATTCTCCTTCAAAAGGTATGGAAATATTGTCAGGACTTCCTAACTCTCCAGTACCTGTAGGGAAGTCTGCTCCACCCCAGTTGAATGGCCAATCGTTATCTAACCTAAATTTACATCCTGCAGCTTTTAATGGAACAGTAACTGTAAATTTGTTTGGATCAGTTGGATCATTAAACATGTCGATGTCTTGTCCCCACCCCAATGGTGTTGCATCTCCAATAAGACCAATTGCTGTGCCGGCTTCAAGATAATATACTCCTGTAGCACTGTTAAAATGAATCTTATACATTCCTGGTACTCTGACAGGGATATTTGGTCCATTGTCAGTAATGGCATAACCTGCTGGGAAACTTGGTCCTCCCCAACTCAAAGCCCAATCATTGTCAGCTCTAAACTTCAATTCGGCGTTGCCATCCACATCTGGTTGTAAATCAAAATCAAGTGTCCATAAGTTTGTATCTACTGGATCTTGAATCATATCAATGTCATCTGTCCAACCACCGGTTGCAGATCCAATGATACCTATACTAGTCTGGCCAATAAGTGAAACACCTATAAAACCTACTAAAAATGTTAAAAGTAAACGTTGTTTCATAAAGATATATTTTTATATTAAATTATTTTGGTTAAAAATTCACTGCCAAAGTAAGAAACTTTTTAGTTTTGAGGATAAATATTTTTTAAAATTTTAATTATTATAATATGATTTTAAATTTACCAATGATTTTAATGCGTTCTTTATGTATAACGCTATTGTCAATAATTACACTAATATCATCTGCACAGAATACAATTAGTGGTCGTATCCTTGACATAGAATCTAACGAAGCCTTAATAGGTGCTAACATTCGTCTAAAAAGTAATTCATCTATTGGTACAATTACTGATTTTGATGGATACTATACTTTTGAGGTGCCTAGTCTAAATGATGTAATAATAATAAGTTATACAGGTTATACTGATAGGGAAGAAGCTATATCAGGGAGGAATGAAATCAACTTATCTTTAGCTGCAGGTGAGATATTAGATGAGTTAGTAGTTGTGGGGTATGGTACTGTCAAGCGGGAAGATGCAACAGGTTCAATACAATCTGTCTCCTCTAAAGACTTTAATAAAGGGGCTATTACAAGTCCTCAGCAATTACTTGCAGGAAAAGTAGCAGGAGTTTCTATCACAAATAGTGGAGATCCTGGTGGGGGAGCATCCATCAGAATCAGAGGTGAATCTTCACTTACGGCTTCCAATGATCCATTGATTGTGGTAGATGGAGTGCCGTTAGATAATACTACCACAGCTGGAGGTAGAAATAATTTAAATGTTATCAACCCAAACGATATTGAATCAATCACTGTACTTAAAGATGCCTCAGCAACTGCGATATATGGTAATCGAGCTTCGGCAGGGGTACTTTTAATAACGACCAAAAAAGGTACATTGGGTAGTAAATTAAGAGTTGGATACAATGGCAATATTTCGATAGGCAATCGAACTGGACGTATCGACGTATTGGATGCAAATGAATTTGTATCACTGATAAAAGACAAATTTCCAAAGCAGTTACCTTTTGTAGACACTTTAGGCAATACCAATTGGCAAAAAGAAATATATCAGCAAGCTATTGGTACAGATCACAGCCTATCCTTATCGGGTGGGGTGGGTGCAGTGCCATATCGAGTTTCAATTGGCTATACAGACATGAATGGTCTACTTAAAACGGATAATTTTAATCGTCTTACTGGAGGAATTAATTTGAGTCCAAAATTTATTGACAATAGATTACAAGTAAACCTTGGATTGAAAGCAATGAGTTCTACTAATAATTTTGCGGATAGAGGAGCCATAGGAAATGCACTCAGTTATGCTCCAACAAAGCCTATTTATAATTCAGATTCGGAAAATGAATACTCTGCATGGATTGGAAGTAATGGATTACCGATATCATTGGCGCCTAAAAACCCTTTGGCCTTGTTATATGAAACAGACGATGAATCAAAGGTAAATAGATATATAGGGAATGCATCCATAGATTATAGATTTGCTTTTCTACCAGAATTGAGAGCAAACCTAAATCTGGGATACGATAAGTCATCTAGTGATGGATTTAAGTACATTGATACCACAGCAGCTTTTTCTTTGACAGGAGTTGACAATAACTATGACGAGAAAAAAGAAAACTCCTTGCTTGAATTTTATTTGAATTATAAAAAAGACATTTCTAAAAACACAATAGATGTACTTGGAGGGTATTCTTGGCAACGATTTGGTTTTGAAGCCAACAGCTATAATTCCAATCTTACAGATAAAATTATAGAAACTAAAAAGACAGCTAGAGAATTGTTTTTATTATCTTTTTTTGGTCGTGTTAATTATGATTATAACGACAAATTATACCTAACATTTACGACGAGAGGAGATGGAACCTCTCGATTTGGGGAAGGTAATAAATGGGGCGTATTTCCAGCTGGAGCATTGGGATATAAATTAATTGATAATACCAACAAATACTTAAATTATACAAAAGTACGGTTAGGCTGGGGTGTAACAGGACAGCAAGACATTGGCAATAATTACTATGCGGCACTTGGAGCGTATGAAGGAAGTGAGCCGACAGCAGCATACCAGTTTGGAGATGATTTTGTTAATACGCTAAGAGCTAATGGATACGACGGTGAGATCAAGTGGGAAACCACAACAACCTATAATGTGGGATTTGATTTTAGCCTTATTAAAGATCGAATCAGTGGATCATTAGATTTATACCAAAGGTACACTAAAGACCTCTTAATAAATGGTGTGCCATTGGCAGCAGGGACTAACCTAACCAATGTCTTGGATACTAATATTGGGGATATGGAAAATAAAGGGGTTGAAGTAGCTCTAAATCTTACACCAATTAAAAAAGAGAAATTTCAATGGGACATCAACATAAACATGTCATATAATAAAAATGAAATTACTCGGTTGAGAGCGACCCAAGACACTAATTATGTGGGAATCCTTACTGGAGGGATTGCAGGAGGAGTAGGTTCAAATATTCAAATTCATACAGTTGGCTTTCGCCCATATTCCTTCTACGTTTACAAACAAAAGTACAATACTGATGGAAGTATAATCCCAGGAGAATTTGAGGATTTAAATAACGATGGAGTGATTAATGACAGTGATAAGTACAGATATGAAAGTAGACAACCTATATTTGGTTATGGTATTGCTTCCAATCTTTCTTATGGTGATTTTAGCTTTTCATTTGCAGGAAGAGCTAATGTAGGAAACTTTATTTATAATAATGTAGTGACAGATATTGGGTGGTTAAAACGGGTAGAAAATCAATCAGAAGTAGCTACGAATATCCACCAAGCGGCAATTGACAATAATGTCGAATTACAATCTCAGGTGACCTTCAGTGATCATTTTGTAACCAATGCATCCTTTTTTAGATTAGATCACATCACTTTTGGTTATGATCTCAGTAAATTGGTTAAAAAGAATGTAAGGGTATATGCTACTGTTCAAAACCCAATTGTAATCACAAAGTATACAGGATTGGATCCAGAGGAGTTTTCTGGAATAGACAACAATTTGTATCCAAGACCAAGGACTTTCGTTTTTGGCGTTAGTGCTAATTTTTAAAATGAGATAATGAAAAAGAATATGAAGAATATAAATGTAGTACTAGTTTTCGCTGTATTAATGCTGACCACAATAGGATGTTTTAATGATTTAAATACCATCCCAATTGATGAAGATATTGTTACCTCAGCCACAGTATATGACCAACCAGATTCGTACAGAAGAGTATTGGCAAAGTTGTATGCAGGCCTTGCCGTAACAGGTCAAGATGGTCCAGCAGGAAATGCAGACATTGGTGGAATTGATGAAGGTTTTGGACAATACTTGCGAATGTTGTTTTACCACCAAGAGCTTACCACAGACGAAGCTATTATAGGTTGGAATGATCAGACAATTGCTGATTTTCACGATCAAGATTGGACAGCTTCTGATGGGTTTATTTTTGCTTTTTACAGTAGATTGTATTATCAGATATCTTTGGCAAATGAATTTTTACGACAGACTACAGATGCTAAATTATCAGGAAGAGGCGTAGATACTGCATTGAAGGCTGAAGTTCAAACTTTTAGAGCAGAAGCACGATTTTTAAGAGCTTTAAGTTATTGGCATGCATTGGACCATTTCAGAAATGTGCCCTTTGTGACAGAAGATGATATTATTGGAAACTTTTTTCCAGATCAAACATCTGCTGCTGAGTTATTCCAATTTTTAGAGTCAGAATTAAAAGAAATTGATAGCGACCTTATGAATCCAAGGACCAATGAATATGGAAGGGCGGATAAGGCTGCCGCTTGGATGTTATTGTCTAAGTTGTATCTAAATGCAAATGTGTATATTAATACGCCAAAAAATAAGGAGTGTTTGACTTATTGTGAGAAAGTAATCAATGCTGGTTATTCTTTAGAGCCTGACTATCAAGATTTATTCACTGCAGATAATAATACTTCTCCTGAGATGATTTTTCCAATTACATTTGATGGATTAAGTACTCGAACTTATGGAGGTATGACTTTTCTAATCAAAGCAGGGATTGGAGGAACTATGATTCCTCAGGCTTCTGGAGTAAATGAAGGTTGGGGAGGTCTTCGTACAACCCCGCAGTTAGTTCAAAAATTTCCGTCTACTGGTGGAGGATTGCTTATCGACTACAATGAAGGGAAGCGGTATCCATCTATTTATGTTCCAGGTACGTTTCAAGGGTTTGATGGAACAGACGTTGATAATAAGATTGCCTCTGTAAAAAGTGACAAGATCTATGTAGGATACAGACATTTCACACAAGATAATGGTGAATTTTCAGTTTTGAGATTTCCAAATGCTAATCTTGCGAACCAATTAGGTGATAGCAATAATGATGGCATCTTAGAGACAGGTGGAGCCAATATTAAGGTGGGACCTGCAGGAACTTATTACATCACGGTTGATCTAAATACGAATGCGTACACGTTTGAACGAGTACAGTGGACCGTTCAAGGATCGGCTATTGAAGGAGGTTCCCAACCATTGGTATGGGATGAGAATGCTAAGAAATTAAGCTATAAAGGAGATTTGTTAAATGGAGATTTTAAGTTTGTCTCAGACAAAGGCTTGGTATTAGGCGACCCTGTGGGTGATGCCTTACTTGCAAAAGATGGAGCTCCAATTAAGATAAACAGTGCTGGTGGTTTCGAGATTTATTTAGATTTATTAAGACCAGATTATACCTACAAAATAGGATTCTTAAGTTTTGACAATCGTGGAATGTTTTATAGTAAAGGTCAGACTTTGGATATAGAAAGTATTTCTACGTTTAGTAATGGTTACGCAGTTCAAAAGTATAGAAATATTAAAAAAGATGGAAGTGCTGGTAAAGACATAACGTATCCGGATACAGATTTTCCAGTCTTTAGGTTAGCTGATGCTTACTTAATGGCAGCGGAAGCCATATTGAGAGACAATGGTGACAAAGCGAAGGCATTAGGATACTACAATAAAGTAAAAGAAAGAGCATTTAGAGGGTCTGTTGGTAATTTGACAGACATTAATTTAGATGAAATATTAGATGAAAGAGCAAGAGAGTTTTATTGGGAGTGCCATCGAAGAACAGATTTAGTAAGATTTGGTAAATTTAGTTCAACAGATTATTTGTGGCAATGGAAAGGAGGAGTGAAAGACGGTAAATCAGTTGCTGCTTTCTATGATGTATTCCCATTGCCTTCAGCAGATCTTTCTGCCAACCCAAATTTACAACAGAATGATGGTTATTAACTAATTGATTTCCTATCATGTTCTCAACCCTAAGGTGGTGAACTAAGTTTTGTTGAAGTGGGTGTGAGAGGCATTATTGGAGATTTTTCTCTCATTTCCCCAGCCCTAAAGGGTTTGAAAGTCATTGGTGAAGATTTTCCTCTTTTTACCCCAACCCTAAAGGGTGTGAGAGGCATTGGTGAAGATTTTCCTCTCATTTCCCCAGCCCTAAAGCGGTGCACTGAGCCTTGTCTAAGTGGGTGTGAGCGGCATTTATTGAGGTTTTTAGATTTTAGTTTTATTGAAAAAATAGTGATGAAGAAGAGTATATTTCTGTGTTTGATGGTTTGTTTTTTAGGAATTGTTAGCTGTTCGCAAAAGGCCATTACGGTTCAAACTAAGCTTCAAACCAATCAGGATAAAAACTATTGGTATAGCGGTGAGGCAGAAATATCCAGCTATAAATTGACCCAAGCAAGATACGGCGAGCTGAGGGAAGGTGAAGCTGTCATGGTGTTTGTTACAGAACCTTTTTCAAAATCATCCAATGCAAAAGCTGATAATCCTACCTCTAAGGATGTTCCAGTTTTAAAACTAAATTATACAAAGAATTTTGTAACAGGAATCTATCCTTATTCCATGATGACTAGTTCTTTTTATCCATTGAATGAAGAAAATCATTCCCTCAAATTATCTTGCTCAAGTCAAGAATGGTGTGGGCATACCTATATTGAGTTACAGAATAAAGGTAAATTTGAGGTCGAAGTCAACTCTTACTTTGAAGGTGCATCAGGCAATATAAAGTTTAAAAGCGACTTCATGGAAGATGATTTGTGGACTATGATTCGAGTATCGCAGAACCAGTTACCAGAAGGAGAACGGATGATGGTTCCTTCATTTTTTTACTTAAGTCTGATGCATAAGCCTATTAAAGCATATGCCTGTACGGCTTCCTTGATAAAAGGAGACAGTACCAATACATACACTATTCTTTACCCTGATTTGGATAGAACAAAATCTATTACTTTTGAGAACACATTTCCATCCAAAATACTATCATGGGAAGAAACCTACATGGATGGATCTGGCAATAAAAAACAAAAACTCACCACAAAAGGGGAAAGAATCAAAACACTCAAGTCTGCCTATTGGGGTAAGAATAGCAACAGTGATTTTGGTCTGCGAAATGAGTTAGGGTTGAAGTAAAAAGCGATATTAATAGATAGTTTTTCCTAACAATTTCGCTAAATCATCTTGAACGCTTTTTTGCTTATCTTTGGCATACCAAGTGTGAAGCGGCACATCGTATGGTTCTTGATTGGCAAGATTAGCTTTTACTAGTTTTTGTGCTTCTGTAGGTCTTGGCCCAAACTTTCCAAGATAGTTAAACTCTGAGTCCAATTGAATAAGGATGGGTATCGATCTGCTTTTGCCGTCCGTCAAAAAGGCATCAATTAATTTTATGTTTTCATCTCGATACAAAAACCGCAAATTGATTTTACCGTCATTTTCTTCGGCTACTCTATTGATAATGGGATTGATTTGAGAGGCATCCCCACACCAATGTTCGGAAATGACAAGCCAGTTCAATGGTTGCTTTATAGATTTGATAGCCACTAACAACTCCTCATTTAATTTTATCTTTCTATCCAAACGAGATTGTCGTTGCCAGTTTTGAGGCAAATAGGCTGCATAATTGCTTTCTATCTCACTATCCATCTCGTATTGAAAGTTTTGTTTGTATTTGCTATAGTCAATAGCTTTCTCAAAATAGTCCTTGTAATCTGTGTTGGTAAGGGTAGGTGTTACTGTATCAATAATCATTGTTGTTTATTTTATTTGTATAGTACAAAGTTAACTAAGTAATAAAAGCTGAAGGGTAACTTGGATCACATTACAAAACTTATAAACAGCAGCGGATCCAATATGTTTAGAGATCTCTACCTAAACAGCTTAAGAGCTTAAGAACTTTTTTCTTTCCCCAAAAACCCTAAAGGGTGGAAAAAAGCATTGGATATATTACAAGCTAAACTATAAACCAAGGAGTAGTTATTAAACAAAAACCAAGATCTAATAGCTTAACAACTTTTTTCTTTTCTCCATAAACCCTAAAGGGTGGTAAAAAGCGGTAGTTATTTTGCACGGTTAACATTTATACAATAGTTTGAAAGCCTTTTTGTATAATACTTCAACAGCTTAAGAGCTTAGCAACTCAACAGCTAAAATAACAATTAAACAAGCAGGCGAAGCCTCTATAAACCAAGGCGTAGCCGTTAAACAAAAACTGCAGGCGAATAACTCAATAACTCAATAACTTTTTTCTTTCCCCGAAAACCCTAAAGGGTGTAAAAAAGCTGTTGTTATATTACTACTTCAACAGCTTAAGAACTTATCAGCTATAATAAACAATTAAACAAGCAGGCGAAGCCTCAATAAACCAAGGCGTAGCCGTTAAACAAAAACTACAGGCGAAT
Source organism: Saprospiraceae bacterium (assembly GCA_037968395.1). GTDB lineage: Bacteria > Bacteroidota > Bacteroidia > Chitinophagales > Saprospiraceae > JADKBO01. Next base: position 15,433 of record JBBKVK010000064.1, read on the forward strand.
AACTCAATAACTCAATAACCCAACAGCTCTAAAAATCAATATGCTTTATCATGCACCATCTTAATAGCCCTGCCCGATGGTTCATTTTGGTTTTTAAATGATGCGTCCCACTCTAATGCAACTGGTGAACTACATGCTATAGATGGCACAGAAGGCACTGTCTCTGCTGCGGTGTCTGAAGGGAAATGACCTTCAAAAATGGTTCTATAGTGGTATTCTTCTTTTGTCCTCGGAGTGTTGATTGGAAATCTATATGATGCCGTTGATAATTGCTC
>JBBKVK010000065.1:0-16974 GCA_037968395.1 Saprospiraceae bacterium
ATATTTTAATATATTTGTAACTTAAACACATGAAAATATGAGTAGTGAAGCTTTTAGAGTTCACGGTAATGCAAGATTAAAAGGAGAATTACAGCCTCAAGGTGCTAAGAATGAAGCCCTGCAGATTGTAAGTGCTGTTTTACTCACCAATGATAAGGTAGTAATTGAAAATTTGCCTGACATAGTTGATGTCAATAAATTGATCGATCTTCTTAAGGGTCTAGGAGTGAAAGTGCAAAAGTTGTCGGAAGGAAAATTTTCTTTTCAATCAGATGCCATAGATCTTGATTACTTTGCTTCGGATGCATATCAGAATAATGCAAAAAAGATAAGAGGTTCGGTAATGCTTATCGGTCCTTTATTAGCTAGATTTGGCAAGGCTTTTTTACCAAAGCCGGGTGGTGATAAAATAGGTCGAAGAAGATTGGATACTCACTTTTTGGGTTTTCAAAAGTTAGGTGCAGATTTTACGTACGAAGAGGAGACAGGTAAGTTTTTTATTCATGCCGACAAACTTAAAGGGGCTTATATTTTAATGGATGAAATATCTGTTACGGGTACAGCAAATGTAGTTATGGCAGCTGTTTTGGCTGAAGGCGTTACTACGATTTACAATGCAGCCTGTGAGCCTTACTTACAGCAATTATGCAAAATGTTGGTGAGAATGGGAGCCAAAATCAACGGTATTGGTTCTAATCTATTAACCATTACAGGAGTAAGTTCTTTAGGTGGCACCACACATAGAGTGTTACCTGATATGATAGAAATTGGGTCATTTATTGGCTTAGCGGCTATGACTCAATCCGAAATTACGATTAAAAATGTCGCACTTCCAGAATTAGGAGTAATTCCAGGAACATTCCAAAAACTTGGTATACAAATGGAATTCAGAGGGGATGATATTTACATACCTCAACAAGATAATTACGAAATTCAAACATTTATAGATGGTTCTATTTTAACTTTATACGATTCTCCATGGCCAGGCCTTACTCCTGATTTGATGAGTATTTTGTTAGTTGTAGCCACTCAAGCCAGAGGCAGTGTATTAATCCATCAAAAAATGTTTGAATCAAGGCTTTTCTTTGTAGATAAGTTAATAGATATGGGCGCTCAGATCATACTTTGTGATCCGCATCGTGCTACTGTGATAGGCTTAGATAGAAAATCTCAGCTTAGAGGAATTCAAATGAGCTCTCCAGATATTAGAGCAGGGGTTTCTTTGTTGATTGCAGCATTATCAGCAGACAGCACTTCTGTCATTCAAAATATCAATCAGATAGACCGTGGATACCAAAATATTGATGGTAGACTGAATGCTATAGGTGCTAATATAGAGCGAATAGATGATGCTGGAGATTAATTAAAATAATATTGCCATCAAAAAGTCTCCAATGGTATATTGCTTTTGGAGACTTTTTTTTACCCCTTTTTCAATTCCAACTAAGTTTGACGAGAGATTCTTACCTATGGCGATGAAGTGCAAAACTGTCAAAAGTTAGTTAAGTCTAAAGCAATTATCAGGTTAATAATGATAATCTGAAAGTGAGTGGGATTGTCTATTGCCAAATAGAAACTAGAGAATTTATTGATACCAAAAAGAAGTCGATCACAAAATAAAGAGTGATTTTTAAATTATAATATAAGGTGGGGATGCATAAAAGTCTCTCCTTTTGTAGTTTTAAGTAATTTCATCGAGTTGAAAAAATATTCTATTCTTAGAACAAGATATTGTGAAGCAAATCATTAACTTTAGGTTCGATTTTGAATAAAAAGTATTAAACCTACATAAATGTCTTTTCCTTCAGACCTACAAATAGCACAAGAAGCAGTATTAAAACCCATTACTCATATAGCAGATATTCTTAAAGTTTCCCACGAAGATCTTCACCCATATGGTAGGTTTATTGCCAAACTACCTTTGAGTTATATAGATGAAGCAAAAGTCAAAAAGAATAAATTGATATTAGTGACTGCTATTAATCCAACACCTGCTGGTGAAGGGAAAACAACTGTTTCTATTGGATTAAGTGAAGGCCTTAACAAGATTGGTAAAAAGTCAGTAGTTGTATTAAGAGAGCCTTCATTAGGGCCGGTATTTGGTATAAAAGGCGGAGCTGCCGGTGGAGGATACTCTCAAGTAATCCCTATGGAGGACATAAATCTCCATTTTACTGGAGACTTCTCAGCCATCGAAAAAGCGAATAATCTATTATCAGCACTGATTGATAATAACATTCAAAATAAGCCTGAATTTAACCTGAATATTGATCCTCGTACCATAGTTTGGAAACGAGTGATGGATATGAACGATAGAGCTTTAAGGCAGATTACGATTGGTTTAGGAGGTACTGCAAATGGGATACCTAGAGAAGATGGTTTCAATATTACTCCTGCTTCTGAGGTGATGGCCATCTTATGCATGTCTAAAAATAGAGAAGACCTTAAGCAAAGATTAGGAAATATATTTATAGGATTCACTTTCGATAAAAAACCAATATATGCTAGAGATTTAAAGGCTGAAGGTGCAATGGCATTATTGTTAAAAGATGCAATTAAACCAAATCTTGTACAAACATTAGAAGGTAATCCTGCAATTATACATGGAGGACCATTTGCCAATATCGCTCAAGGAACTAATACAATCCTTGCTACTAAAATGGGTATGTCTCTGTCAGAGTATACTGTTACAGAAGCAGGATTTGGAGCTGATTTAGGTGCAGAAAAATTTATGAATATCAAGTGTGGATATGCTGGTTTTGGACCTGATGCTATTGTCTTAGTAGTAACTGTAAGGGCACTAAGACACCATGGGGGAGCTTTGAGAGCAGAGTATAATACTCCATCAATTGACAAAGTCAGAGAAGGCATAAATAACCTAATTAAGCATATAGAAAATTGCAAAATTTTTGGTATTACACCAACGGTAGCTATTAATCATTTTCCTGCAGATACGGAGGAAGAAATTAATTTCATTATTGATACCTGCAAAGGATTAGGTGTAAAAGCTGTTTTAAGCCAAGGATTTGTAAAAGGAGGCGAAGGCACTAAAAATCTAGCCCAAGCTGTTGTGGATCAAATAGCTTCAGGTACGAATAAATTTGAAAAGTTGTATAAATGGGATATTCCTGTCAAATCAAAAATTCATACAATTGCTACTACAATTTATGGGGCGGATGATGTGGAGTACTCTTCAGAGGCATTAAAGCAGCTTAAAACGATTACTGAATTAGGTCTTGAAGACCTGCCAATATGTATGGCAAAGACTCAAAAGTCCCTATCTGACAAAGATTCATTAAGGGGTAGACCAACAGGGTTTTCTGTTCATGTTAGGGAGTTTGAATTTGCAGCAGGTGCTGGATTTATTATCCCAATTTTGGGCAATATGATGAGAATGCCAGGTTTACCATCTATACCTGCATCTGAAGGAATGGATATAGACGAAAATGGAGTCGTAAGTGGACTAAGTTAATCTTTGGTTTAAACGAAATTTTAGTTGCTCGAAGAGTTTTGATTTAAAAACTGATTTACCCTTAAGGAAGCATTTTCTCTAATATTTACATAGTACAAATTTATATCTCCCCTGTGGTAGTTGTCAGTGGTCATAAGGAAACTACCTCTAAATTTTGGTTTTTCACACCAAAGGATTGATTCATGAATTTGGGCACCAACAAGATGAGGTATCGGTAGAGCTTCAAAATCTGTGAGGACAGAACCTAAGTTGTCTTCTGCAGCAATTTTGGTATCATCAATATTCCAACTTAAGGGGTTTGTAATAAGTATATTATTTTCATGAGATAAAAAGTCTGGGTCTGCACCCGCTTTAAATGTCCTCCATCCAATCAAACATCCTGTTTCATTTTCGTTTTTGCAAGGTTTTAGGGTTTTGTAAGCATTTAATTCAACAGGTATACCAATAAGATATGCTGCAACTAATTGGTTTTGTAAAGATGTATTATCAAAATATTCACTAAGCAGTTTTTTAGCATGTGTTGTACCTTGTGAATGTGAAGCAATAATGATAGGTCTGCCATTATTATGATGAGTTAAGTAATACTCAAAGGCACTTTTAACGTCAGTGTAAGCCAAATCAAATGCTTGTTTAGCAGATAAAGTATCTTTATTAAAATATGCTTTGATATGAGCTTGTCTATATCTAGGTGCAAAAATTCTACCTGCAGCATTAAATGCAGTTGCTTGATATAATATAGCAATGTTATCTACATCTTCATTTAAGCTTTTGAGGGCTATAGGTGCATTCCATTGATTATAAGATCGCTTGCCATAATAAATTGTGGGGTGTAAGTAGAATACATCAGCTATTGCCGATCCTTGCTTGTCTATTAGTCCTTCTGGAGTTTTATCCGCATTATCTTTAATCCAAGGTAGTGCGGCCCAAAATTCGTCTTGGCTATAATCTGGGATTAGAGCACTTTTGGGATTATTAAATACTCCCTTCGGATTTGAAGCACAGGATGACAAAGTTAACCAAACTAAAACAGTGGACAAGAATAGAAGTAATCGAGGATAAGCCATATTAAATGTAGAAAGTTTTTGGTTTAACGATGATAAATTAAGTTTTGTTTGAATTACAGTTATCAAGAATGGGGGAAGTTCAATTATTTATATAAGAGTGGGATTTAATCAACCTTATCTTTAGGAATAGAACTCGTTTAAATATCGCGATCTATTAAGTCTTTTATTGCTTGTTTTAAATTTGGGTATTCCCAACTATGGTTAAGCTCATTTAACTTTTGAGGGATGACTTTATTACTATTTAATACTACATCTGCCATTTCTCCCATAGCTAGTCTGAGTGCAAATTCAGGAGCTGGTAACATTAATGCATTTGAATTTGCTCCTTTTTTTACATCGGCTATAAATTCTTTATTTGTAAGTGAAGTAGGGCTTACTCCATTAATGGTACCTTGATAACCTGAGGTGTATAATGTAGCTATAAATATTTTACAAAGATCATCAATGTGTATCCAAGAATAGTATTGAGATCCATTACCAAAATAGGAAAGTACTCCTAAGTTTTTTGTCATCAAGATCTTTGGTAAAGCACCACCTTTTGTTGAAAGTACTAAACCTACTCTAATTTTAGCGTTCGTCTTTGCATAAGGTGTCAACAAATCGGCTGAGCCTTCCCATTTTTGACAACATTCGGATAGGAACCCATTACCAGGTGGTGATGTTTCTGTCAAGTTTTCGTTACCTCGATCTCCATAGTATCCAATGGCTGATGCACAAGAGAATGAAGCCAATTTCACGCCAGCTTTTTCTAAGGTTGTAGCTAACAGTTGATTACTTTTTATACGGCTGTCTATCAGCGTTTTTTTCCTTGCATTAGACCATCGTTGGTCTGCGATTCCAGCACCATTTAGGTTTATGATATGGTCAACCTCTACAGCTCCATCCTGGATTTCCATTGAGTTTAGATCCCACTTCCAGTATGATATATTGCCATCAGATACTTGTGGACTCCTTGTTAATATCCTGATCTCATATTGCTCTTTGAGCATCGATACTAGTCTACTACCTACTAACCCACTTCCTCCTGCTATAAGTACTTTTTTCATTTTTTATAAATTCAAATTAATTATTAAAAGCCTAACACAGATTTAGTAAAAGAGTTATGCCTTCTTCAGTATATTGTTATTGTTTTTGAAAACTATTTTATATTATCTTGTTTTCCCTTGTTATAAAGTGGGTTAAATTAGACTTAAATCATTCTGTGCTTCATGACCTGTTGGATTGTATGATTAAAACCCCTTCACAAAGGTATGAAAACTATAAACCCACAACACATTATATAAATACTTAATATATAATTAATTTACTACCTTTGCCTCCAAACAATAAACGACTCAATAATGATTGGTTATTTAAAAGGTAAATTAACTATCAAAACGCCCACTTATGTCATTGTGGAGTGCAATGGAGTAGGGTACCATGTTAATATAAGTCTTAATACATATAGTAAAATAGAAAACTTGACGGAAGCTTCTATATTTACACATTTACAAGTGAGGGAGGATGACATGAGTTTGTACGGATTTTTTGATCCCGAAGAAAAATCAATCTTTGTCTTATTGATATCGGTAAGTGGGATTGGCACTAATACAGCTAGAGTAATATTGTCTTATATGACGGTTGATGAAATTAAAAATGCCATCATTCATGAAGACGTAGTCACCATAAGTAAGGTAAAAGGAATTGGACCAAAGACAGCCAAAAGGTTAATATTGGATCTGAAGGACAAAGTGATGAAAGAATCAGGAGGCGATCCAATTAATATACCTACAGGTAACAATATAATAAAAAGTGAGGCGTTATCTGCTTTGTTAGCTCTTGGATTTCCTAAAGCCAGTGTTGAAAGAACAATCAACCTGGTGGTGGCAAAGAACCCTAATTTGACCAGCGTTGAGGACGTTATCAAAATGGTGTTAAAAAACATGAGCTAATTCTCCCATTTTATTTGAATCGGAATACGTTAATCGTATATTTTTCCGTTATAACTGTTTGTATCATAACCAAAGTACATAATTTAGATAGTTGCTAATTACAAGTATGAATATATCAAGACTAATAATCTTATCTGGATTCGCTGCAATAATTTTCCTGAATGCTCTTTATTTAAAGGCTTCTGGCGTTCCTGATCAATTTTCTGATTCCTATAGTATTGTCACCGACACTATACCAATGCAAGACCGAACTGGTGACTTCATTACTGGTCAGACTTACAACCCATTTGACATCATGCCTTCTATCGTAACTCAAGAAGTTGAATATGATGCCAAAACAAATCAATATATTTTAATAGAAAAAATTGGGAATGAATACTATAGACCTCCTACTTACCTCACCTTTGATGAGTACATGGAGTGGAATTCAAAACAGCAAGAAAAAGAATATTTTAATAGCCTAGCAGGCATACAATCTAAGAAACCCAGCTTAAGTGGTAAGATTGACCCAATGGATAAAATAGACGTATCAAAGGGTCTTGTTGATAAGATGTTTGGAGGTACAGAAGTCAACATAAAGCCTCAAGGAAATGTAGATTTAACATTGGGAATAGTAGACTATAGAAAGACGATAGGTGCAAATGTTACTCCAGCTCAAGCGAGACAGTTATATATCCCTGGAGATTTTAGAATACAACCTAGATTAAATGTTGATGGATCTATAGGGAAAAAATTAAACCTTGGGTTTAATTATGATGCTACTTCTACATTTGATTTTGATAAAAAGATAAAATTAGATTATTCTGGAGATGCATTTAATGAAGATGACATTATAAAGAAAATAGAGGCAGGTAACGTTACTTTGCCATTAAAAGGTAACCTCATCCAAGGAGGTCAAGCACTTTTTGGATTTAAAACCGAGGTGCAATTTGGCCATCTAAGATTAACAGGTATTTTATCACAACAAAGATCCAAACGAAATAATATAAAAATTGAGAATGGAGCTGCAGTACAAGACATTGAGATCTATCCTACTGAGTATGATGAAAATAGAAACTTTTTTATCTCTCACTATAATAGAGATACTTATGAAGATGCATTATCTAATTTACCCCAAATAAAGACAGCATTTAGATTGGCCCAGATAGAGGTATGGGTATCAAACGATAGATTAGAGTACCAAAATCAAAGTAGAAAGATTGTAGGTCTTACAGACTTAGGAGAAGCGGAAGCTAAAAATTTCCATAATCCTAATTATATACCAAGTATCGCAATACCATCTGGTTTAAAAGGCGCTAATAATGTAGCTCTTCCTGATAATAGACAGAATAATATATACGAAGACATAATAACCACACCTGAAGCAAATGAAAGCGATAAAGTTAATAGAGCGTTAACACAATTAGGCTTAGTAAACAATCGTGATTATGAATCTTTTCAAGGGCGATTACTTAGTCCAAGTGAATATACAGTTAATGAACAATTAGGTACAATATCTTTAAATTTTAGATTGCAACCTGATGATGCTTTAGCAGTGTCTTACAAATATTATTTTACTGAAAATTGTGATTCTATTTACTCAATGGGCCAACTAGCTTCAGAGGGAACAGAAACCAGTGAAGCTTTAGATCCAAATGAAGAACCAAAGGCTGGTAAAGTAATATTTGCAAAGTTATTGAAATCTGTAAACCAACAACCTTCTTTTCCATCTTGGGGTTTGATGATGAAAAACGTTTACAACCTTCGTACATCAAGCCTGTCAAGAGATGGTTTTACATTTGATATCTATTATGAAGATGATAATAATGATGGATCACTAAAAAAATATATTCCACTTCCAGAAACGAGATTTGATCCCTTACTTAATATTTTTAAGTTAGATACTCTAAATAGGTATGGAGACCCTCAATCTGATGGGGTCATCGATTATGTACCCGGAGTCACTGTGATTGAGAGGACTGGAAGTATTGTTTTTCCAGTATTAGAGCCTTTTGGAAGCACACTTACTAGATACTTTAAGTCTAAAAATTTAAGTGATACTACACTTAGTGCATTTTATTCATTTCCTGAATTATATGATTCGACTTTAACTATAGCATCTTATAACTTTAGTCAAAAGAATAAATTTGTCATGAAAGCTAGGGTAGAATCAGCTACTTCTGGAGAAATATACTTAGGGCCGTCCATCCCACAAGGGTCTGTTAGAGTAAGAGCAGGAGGTGTGACTTTAATAGAAAACCAAGATTATGAAATAGATTATTCTCTAGGTAGATTGAGAGTATTAAATCCAGCATATTTAAATCAAGGTACGCCTATCACCGTGTCCTTTGAAGACAATGGAGCATTTAATCTAAACACAAAAACCATGAACGGTCTGAGGGCTGATTATGAGTTTAATAAAAACTTTTCTGTTGGAGCTACCTTTTTACGACTTAAAGAAAGACCCTTTACGCAAAAAGTTAACATTGGTGATGACCCTATTAGCAACAAAATATACGGACTTGATCTAAATTACAATGACGAAATGCCATGGTTAACTACTTTGGTGGATAAACTGCCCTTTTACAGTACAAAGGCTCCATCATCCTTGGCTTTGACTGCAGAAGCAGCGTATCTAAAACCAGGCCATAATAAGGTTATTAATCTTAATGGAGAGGATGGGGGTGTTGTCAGTATTGACGATTTTGAAGGGGCCATCAGTGGCTTTTCTCTTGGAAGTTTTAATGTCAATGCATGGTCATTAGCCAGTACGCCACCAGAATTTCCAGAATCTACTTTAATTGACAATTTGGAAAGTGGTGCCAATAGAGCTCTAATGAATTGGTATCAAGTAGATGAATCAGCAAGATCAAGTAGTGGAGTATTTGATCCTTATACTCGAACCGTAGATTTACAAGAGTTATTTGAAAGGCAAACGGATATTGGATTGAACAGATTATACACTTTTGATTTGAGTTACTATCCTGAGGAAAGAGGTCCATATAATTTTGATAAAGTTGGTGGATACCCTCCTAATACTGCTGGAATAGAAATAGATAATGATAAAAAGAAAATCAAACTGTTGAATCCTAAATCTAGATGGGGTGGGATAATGAGGAGTTTTCAGAACACCGATTTTCAAGCAGCTAATTATGAATTTATTGAATTTTGGGTGTTAAATCCATTTCTGGATAGAGAAGACAATGCAGATCATACAGGCGAGGATGGAGAGTTGATATTTAACCTAGGAAGTGTATCTGAAGACATCATAAAAGATGAATTACAATTTTATGAAAATGGTTTACCAGATTCTTCTTCAATAGATAAAATTGATTTAAGAAGCACAAGCTATGGACGAGTGCCTTTAAAAACACCTTTTACAAGAGGATTTAATATTAACTCCATCTCACAACAAGACCTTGGTCTTGATGGTATGACGGATGCTGAAGAAAGAGAAAAATTTACTTCGTATTTGGCAAATATACCAGGTACTTTTAGTGATATTTATGATGATCCTTCTGGAGATAATTTTGAATACTATTCATCAGATAGTCTTAGAGATAATGAGCCAAATGTCCTTAATAGATTTAAAAGGTTTAACAATCCACAAGGAAATTCACCTCTAAATTCTCAAAATAACGCTGATCAAAATACTTATATTCGAGGTAACTCTACTCCAGAATCTGAAGATCTTAATAACAACAGATCATTGGAACAAGCAGAAGTGTTTTGGGAGTATAAAGTCAATGTTAAAAACTTAAATGGAGAGATTGATACAGCTGCTACCCCATATTATCGGCAGACAAAAGTGGTAACTAGGGCAGGAAGCGGTGGTGGTACTGTGACGGAAAAATGGTATCGTTTTCAAATACCATTAAATACTGGAAAATCAATTGGTGGAATAAGTGGGTTTAGGAATATTCGTTTCATGAGAATGTATATGACTAAGTTTAATACAGCTAAAACATTTAGATTAGCTGACTTTCAGTTAGTTCGTAACCTTTGGAGAAGATCTCCAGTGATATGTAGTACAGATGTAGGGTCGGAGGTTGTTTTTTCAGTTGATAAAGTAGGTATTCAAGAAAATTCAACAAGACTGCCTTTTAATTATAAAATACCTATGGGTATTCAACAAGAAACTTTATTAGGAACTTTTGGTAACATTCAGCAAGATGAAAAAGCAATGGTGCTGAAGTTTGAAAAGCTTGCTGACTCATGTGAAGTGGCTGTGAATAAATTGGCTAGACTAAATCTTACTCAATACAAAAAAATGCAACTTTTTGTACATGCTGAAGATGCTGTTGAAGCTTTTAATGATATCAAACTCACTCCAAAAGGAGAAAAACCAGACTTAGCCGTATTTATAAGAGTTGGAAAAGATTTGATAAATAATTATTATGAATACGAAATGCCAATCCAGATATCTGATCCATCTTCTCCGACTATTGAGTCTAATATTTGGTTGGATACAAATTTCGTTAATTTTGAATTAGATAAATTCTTAGAAGTCAAAAAATTGAAGTTAGGAAATCAAGGTACACTTATTGGCCCTGATAATAACATAACTCAAATGGATGACCCAGATAATGCAGGGGCATACTTTAGGATTAAAGGGACCCCAAGTTTGGGATTAGTCAAGCAGGTAGAAGTAGGAATAAGAAGTAAAACAGGGGATAAACAAAGATTTCTAAATGGCCAAATATGGATCAATGAATTGAGGTGTGTTGGTCTTCAGGAGAAAGGTGGAGTAGCTGCCCAAGCTAGAATGCAAGTAAAAATGGCAGATTTTGGTGAAATAAGTGCTTCGGCAAATTATAGTAGTATTGGTTTTGGCGCTTTAGACAAAAGACTCCAAGATCGATCTCAAGAGGAGATCATTCAATACGATATTGCTACCACTTTACAATTGGGGAAAATACTGCCTCCAATTCTTAAGTTAAATTTACCATTTTATGCTCAATATTCTAAGTCAATTTCTAACCCTAGATATGATCCTTATCAGTTAGATTTATCTACAAATGAAATCTTAGAGGCTACTTCCGAGCCTGATCTAAAAGCAGATATAGCAGATAGAGCGGCTACTGTTACTACCATCAAAAGTTATAACTTTACAAATGTGAAATTTGATATTGGAAAAGGTAAGATGCCTTGGAGTCCCAAAAACATTAGTGCCACTTATGCATATACAGAGTCAAATACTAAGGCACCGATTATTATAGAAGAAAAAGAAGTAGAACGTAAACTAGGTTTAGATTATAGATATTCTATGAAGCCATTATATATAGTGCCTCTCAAGTTTATCAAAGTTAAGAGCCTCAAGTTCTTGTCTGATTTCAATTTTAATTTGATACCTAACACCTTTAGTTTTAATACTACTTTAAATAGGTTTAATAATACCAGAAGATTTAGATTGCCTGTCGAACCTGTGTTTCAATTTGAAGACCAAAGATTTAAATGGGATAGAAATTATAATGTGGATTGGGATATTGCCAAATCTCTGAGATTTACTTTTAGAGCTCAGACTACATCATTAGTAGATGAATTGAGACAAGTAGGTATAGCTGATAATCCGAAGGATAGAAAATGGGTTGATGAAAATGGAAACAATTTAAGTGACAATGACGAACCATATACAAGTGCTGATGTCAACTCTTATCGTAAAGATAACCTAAAAAGTCTGGGAAGATCTAAAAATTATTCTCACGATGCAGGCCTTAGTTACCGGCTACCTTTTAAGAGTATACCAATTCTAAATTGGATAACTACTACCGCGGATTACAAGGCGCAATATGGTTGGACTGGAGGTGCATTAATTGAGATAGATACATTTGGTACGCTAATTGGTAACACCATTCAGAATTCTCAGACTAGATCCATAAATTCTAATTTTAGTTTTGATAAATTATACAGCAAATCTAAATATCTTAAGAAAATTGAAGATGGAAATAGAAAGAGTAATTCAAGGCAAAGAGGATCAAGATCATCTAGAAATAGTAAAGACGAAAAGAGCAAAGATGTAGCCACTAAGGACGATAAAAAAGATGATAAGAAGGAAAAGAAAAAAGGAGAAAGGACAGTATCTTTGGCAGAGAGGATTATAATTCGCCCATTTTTGTCGCTTAGATCAGTTAAATTTTCATACCGTGAGGATTTTGCAACCGTTGTGCCTGGATTTATGAATGAGTCAAGTTTGTTGGGTTTAGAAAGTGGTTTTAAGTCACCTGGATGGGGTTTTGCTGCTGGGTTGCAACCGGATTTAAATAAAGATAATCCTAATAACTGGTTGAAAACAAATCAGCAATGGTTTAATAAGAGTAAGAATTTTAATGACCAGCTGTCTCAAAGTAAAAGACAAAATATTACAGCTAAGATAAAATTAGAACCATTTAGAGATTTTGATGTTGATTTAGATTTTAGTAAGGATTATAGGAGAGACCATACCGAAATATTCAAATTTAAAACTAATGACCCTGCAAAACCCAACGAATTTAATCAAGTAGCTTTGTATGATGTAGGTAGTTTTGAGGTGACCCATTATGGATTGAAAACTTTGTTTAGAAACAATGAAGATCTACTACAGATATTTAAGCAAAATAAACTTTTAGTCTCGGGCAAACTAAATCCTTCTGGAGATCCACATAGCGTTGATAGCACCTATTTTAAAGGATACGGTGCATTGAGTAGTAAGGTTAACATCCCTGCATTCTATGCAGCTTATACTGGTCAAAATATTAATGATATTAATTTAGATATTAGAGATGAAATATCTGCTTTGTCATACATACCTAAGCCTAACTGGCAAGTAAGATATGATGGATTGTCTAAAATACCAGCAATGAAAAAAATCTTTAAAAGCTTCCAGTTGAAGCATGGTTATAAGTCAACCATGACCGTTTCTAGATTTAATACGAACCCTAATTATAATCCTACAACAGCGGAGACTCTTGAGTCTATAAATGGTAATTATTATGCAGAGTTAGAGATTCCTGCCATTTCAATCAACGAGCAGTTCAACCCAATCATTGGAGTATCTGTAAAGACCCAAAGTGATATGAGTATTAATTTTGAATGGAAAAAAGCTCGAAAATTGGATTTGAGCCTGCAAGCTACCACGCTTACCGAAGACCTTAGTAATGAGTTTGTCTTTGGGTTTGGTTATGTATTAAAAGATTTTAAAGGATTTACAAGTAAGAAAAAGCGTCAGCGTAAAAAGAAAGATAACCCAGATAACCCAGATGATCCAGATGCAAAAGATAAAAAAGATAAAGGGGCATTTGATTTTTCAAAAGGTGGACTAGTTACAAATGAAAAAGGCAGAACCCTAACAATGAATTTGGATTTTTCATTTAGAGATAATGTTAGTTTAATTTATAATTTAGGAGATGATGCTCCTGGTGAGGCAAATAGAGGTACTAAGACTTTTAATATTGAGCCATCATTGGATTATCAATTGTATAAAAATCTTTCGCTGAGATGGTTTGCAACATATTCTAAATCGCAACCTTACAATACTCAACAAAATGGATTTATTACGTTTGCAACAGGATTTACAGTAAGATTTAATTTTAACTAAATTAGATGAGTAAACAGGCTATTTGGGCCATAATAATTTTAATGACCGCTTCAGTAATTGGAGTAAGTCTAATCCAGTTTTTTTGGATTAAAGAAGCCCATAGCCTTAATGCACATAATTTTGATGACCGAGTTTATTTAGCTATAAATAGGGTAAAAGAACGTTTAATAGAAGATGTAAAGACTGAAGATTTTTTTGCTGAATATCAAAAGCAAAAAAAACTTAATGAAAGAGGGAATAGAATTGATCTCTTTGAAAAAATCATTAAGAGTCCTACTGTCACCAATACCCCTAACTATAACTATGAGATATTGAGTAATTTGATGCTCATAGACCCAATAAGTTTTCTTGAAAACATTAGCAATGAAAATCTCGATGAGTACTTGAAGTCAGAGTTTAGAAATCAAGGAATAGATCTAGAGTACCAATATGGAGTTTATAGTAACAAAACAAAGTCATTTATTATTCTTAATGGTAATTATGTGGCGGAGATTGGTGCAGTAAGTCAGGCCAGTAATATTGCTGATGATGTAAGATTAGAAAAAACCGATTATTCGATACCTTTATTTGATCAAGACAAAGAAGAGCCTGGTTACCTTAATCTGTTTTTCCCCACTAAGTCTAAGTTTTTATGGAGGAATCTATTGCCAATTTTGCTATCTTCTATATTATTTACCGGGTTGATTTTATTTTGTTTTTCATATACGATTTATGTGATCCTAAGACAAAAACAAATATCTATTATCAAAAATGATTTTATCAATAACATGACCCATGAATTTAAGACTCCTATTGCAACAATTTCACTTGCCACGGATTCTATCTTAAGTCCAAAGATTATACATGATGAGTCAAAGATCAGGCGATTTTTAGGTATTATTAAGGAAGAGAATAAAAGGATGCTAAATCAAGTTGAAAAGGTTTTGCAGATGGCTCAAATTGATAAAAGAGAGATGGACATCAAAAGAACAACATTAGATTTGCATCAGATAATACATCAAGCAGCAGATCATGCTTCACTTATGATTGAGTCCAGAAACGGATCTATCAATCTTAAACTAGATGCAAAAAATTCTATAGTTGAAGGTGACCTTACACATGTGTCCAATGTTGTTTCAAATTTGATAGACAATGCAGAAAAGTACACAACAGATATTCCACATATATCAATTTTGACCAAAAATTTGAAAGATGGAATTCAATTTACAGTGCAAGATAATGGCATTGGGATGACCAAGGAATCTGTAAAGCATATTTTCGAAAAATTTTATAGAATACCAACTGGTAATGTACACAATATCAAAGGGTTTGGCCTGGGATTAAGTTATGTTAAAGCCATAGTAGAAGCCCATGGAGGCAAAGTATCAGTCCAAAGTGAAATTGGAAAAGGAAGTAACTTTTCTATTTTTTTACCGTTTAAAATAAAAAATGATTGACCTAACTTAATAAAATGAACAACATTTACGTTAGGTAGAGTATTACAACAAAATAAAAACGCTTAACCAGCATCAAATCTATGGAGAGTAAAATATTATTAGTAGAAGACGACAGAAACTTTGGCGATGTTTTAAAATCTTATCTTGAAATGCATGACTTTGAAGTTGAGCATGCCACAGATGGTGAAGCAGGATTCGAAGCCTTTAAAGAAGGTACATTTGATATGTGCATATTTGATGTTATGATGCCCAAAAAGGACGGATTTACACTAGCTAAGGAGGTAAGAGAACTTGATAAGACTACACCGATCATATTTTTAACAGCTAAGAGCCTTAAAGAAGATGTATTAGAAGGTTTTAAAATCGGAGCAGATGATTATATTACCAAACCGTTTAACTCAGAGGAATTACTTTACAGAGTAAGAGCTATCTTAAAGAGATCTATCAAAGATGAAGATCTACAAGAAGAAGTCAAAGAGTTTACTATTGGTAAGTTTCATTTTAACTACCCTTTGAGAATTCTTACTTTTTCTGATGATAATACCCAAGAAAAATTGTCTCCTAAAGAAGCTCATTTACTTAGATTGTTTTGCTTAAAGAAAAATGATGTTTTAGAAAGGTCAGAGGCTTTGACAAAAATCTGGGGTCAGGACAATTATTTTACAGCCAGAAGTATGGACGTATTCGTTACCAAACTTAGGAAGTATTTAAGTGCTGACTCTGATTTAGAAATTGCTAACATTCATGGTAATGGCTTTAGATTAATCGAGACAGTAAGACCTTAAACAGATGGCTGATAAAAGCCAAAATGTCAATAAAGGTAAAATTGCTGAAACTATAGCTTTTGATTTTCTCAAATCAAAGGGTTACGAAATACTTGAACTCAACTGGCGGTTTAAACGAGCAGAAATAGATCTCATTGCCAGAGAAGGTAACTTTCTAGTATTTATTGAGGTCAAAAGTAGATCTAACAATGATTTTGGAAAACCCGAATCTAGTGTTGGACAAAAGAAAAAATCTATGCTTACCGCAGGAGCAACTTCTTATATGGACATGATAGATTATGACAAAGATTTTAGATTTGATATCATTTCGATTACTTTAAGATCAGAGACAGATTTTAATATAGAGCATTTTCCTGATGCTTTTTTCCCCGGATTGTAGTACCTAATTTTCAATTGATATGCTAGTTTTTATAAACTAAGGGTATTCACTTAGTAACGCTCACTACAGTTTCGTTTGTTTTTTTCATTTTTATAACATAAATTATCCGTATTATCAGATAATGGTGTATTTTTATGCGCTAAATTTTGTGTAATAGAGTGTTTTCATACTTCTTGCTCCTTCGGTAGTATAGAATTATGTTGAACCTTGTATTTATTTAAGTCATTTTCCTTGCGGCTATGAGATTGTCTTAAATATTGGGTATGATAAGGAATGTAATTACAGGAGTAATATTAATCACAGTTTGTCAATTTGGTTTTAGTCAAGGTACGCCAATGCCATGTACTTCACCACC
>JBBKVK010000066.1:0-2981 GCA_037968395.1 Saprospiraceae bacterium
AGTTCGGAGAATACCCCCTAAAATCATCACTATATGTGCACCTCTAGATTTGATTCTACTGTAAAGATATTTCAGGGGAGTGCAAAAAATCTGCACTATTGTAAATATCATGAAAATAGTTCGATTTTCCTCCTTATTATTTCATTTTTTGGTTGGAATCCAATGACAAGATCACATGGTTCTGTATAGTAATATGATTTTCTATTGTATTCCTTCAACTCTATCAATAAAAACATTTATGAGTTTATTGTTTTCGATTGATGACAATATTTCTGGCCAAATAGTATTAAGAAGTTCGTGAAATTCACTCATTTTTTTATTCCCAAATCTAATGTGAATTGCTTTTGGCGGAGGTGAAGACATCAGCATTCTATTATTTTTTGCAAATTCCCATATTTCCTTGTCTGTGGCTTTTGCTTCTATATCTAACTGATGGACAAAGTCGCAAGTATTCCAAAGCTTGAAATAGTAAGGAAGATTTACATCTATTACAAATTTAGCCATATTAAGCGGCAAAACTTTTTATAAAATATTTATTGTCCATCGACATCAAAACAAATTTCTTACAAGCATCAAGGTCTTCTTTTTCTAAAAAAGGAAATTGCTTCAAAACTTCGCCTTCAGGTGTGCCTGCAAATAGAAATTCTAATATTGTATGCACTGTAACCCTAAAACCTCTGATGGTAGGTTTACCATTGCAAATGTCATCATTAATAGTTATCCGATTTAATAATTCCATATCCATATTTAATTCTTTTGTTTAATTGGTTATACAAATATACATTAGAAACACCTATTTGTCAATTTAGAGTTGAATTTCCATAAATATAGGGTTATGAAGTTTTATATGCATTTAAAGCTTTACTAAATCAGAAGAAGAAATGGCTGCCATTGAAATACTGATGGCCGACCCAGCATTCTACCAATCCAAAGAATTTGAAGCCAAAAATGACGCCTATATCAAGTCAAAAGCAAAATTCGATGAGCTGATGGTAGAATGGGAAGAATTGGCGAAGAAAATTGTGGAGTAGGGGGGAGACTTGTTAGCAGTTTTAATGGTTGTTTTGTCGCATTTTGAGTGATTAATTTAATACTTTATCCTTAGTTTAACTATACATCTCTTTCATTTCAATAACTTTGTTATTGATATAATCTCTGATGAAAGTTGGAGAAATGACCTCAACACCTGTTCCATAAGATAACAAAACACTGTATAATTCATTATTGGGATACAGTTCTAAAGTTGTATAATAAAAGCCGTCGTTCTTATTTAATGTAAGTTTTTTTTGATATGGATGTAATGGTTTTGTATGTATATAGGGAGCTGTGTTAGGGTGGATCTTTAACTCTATCTTGGTAAATTCGGCATCCGACCTTTTTGTAACACCTACTATATCATCGAAGTATTCTACGAAATCAATTTCTGTATTTGGAATAAAATCATCATCGGATATTTCTATATTTTCGATTCTATCTAATGGCAAGTTTATGGGGTGGTAACCATACAATTCTCTAATTTCTGGATCTTGCCCAAAGAGAAACCATCGATTGTTGTACTGTTTTAGAAAATAAGGGTGAAAAGTGTATTGCTGTATTAGAACTTCATTAAATTTTTGGTACTTGATTTTGAGCACTTTTTTATTTCTAATATGTTTGAATAGAATGTTTACAAAGTCCGCATTTTTAAGCTCTGTATTACTTTGATAACTAATAATGGGTGATTCATCTAGGTTTACATCGAGGCTGGTTTCAAGCCTTGGCAAAATATCAGCAAAGTAATCAAATTCATTTCGTCCACTGATGCTAGCTAGCGTGATAAGAGCTTCTTTAAACAGTTCAAGCTCGCTCTTGCTCAAAGGCTGCTTATCAATAGTCATTGAGGGGTCTGTATATCGGTAATAGGCATTCCTTCCTTTTTTATAGGTCTCTATCTCCATATTGTAGCCATCAGAAGACCTCAAGTAATTAAGGTCATTGTATATTGTTTTTTTAGAAATAGTCTCTCGTTCCTCGCCGTTTATTAGTGGAAGTGCATCAATGCATTCATGTTGCAGATCTCTCCATCCGTAGTCATTATCAAAGTCACGAAGACATTGATTGATTACTTTAATACGAGTCATTTGATTTTTATTAGTAGGCATTCGTTTTTTTTTTATTAAAAAATTCGTTGTGATAGTATGTTTTATTGGATTCTTGAACCTCTTCAGTCTTGTGTAATGTAATAAATAACCTTTAATTTAAACCTGTGTAAATAGATTACACACATAACCTCAATTTAGTTCCCATCTTTGCCTTATCAAACGAAATAGAATATGAACATAATTGGCAAAGTAATTGAAATACTACCGGTAGCGAAGGGAAACACGACAAAAGGAAGTTGGAAAAAACAGTCCTTTATTTTGGAGACGGAAGGCACCTATCCAAAAAAAGTTTGCATAGACTTATGGGGTGATAAGATTGAAAGTGTAAATTTATCCCATGGAATGGTGGTAGATGCAAGTGTTGAGGTAGCCAGCAGAGCTTATAATGGACGGTGGTTTACCGATGTGAAGGCTTGGCGAATAGTGCAGGTGCCGGATATAGTAGAAACACAATCTTTGGGAGATCCCCAAAAAATGGTAGAGCAAATAAGTGGGAATAGAGAAATAGATGATTTGCCGTTTTAGAATAAGAAAGAATGAAACAGGAAAAACGAAAAATAAAATTTATTAGAAGTGTCGCTACTAATCATAGCCAGCTAAAGGTTGTGGAAACTAAATATGGCTATGGAGTGATTGTACCTATTGATGAGCAGTCTAATGATTGTTTCTATTTGAGCAAAACTCTAAAAGAAAATTTTAGTCTAATATCTAAATTAAAAATAGAAAGCTTTATCTCAGAATACTTTGGTAAGTTGAAATTTGGGTATTTTGATTTTAAAGGAAAACCTATTAAAAGAATGTTTTTAGCAAGAAATAAAACGTATTTAAAAAGTATTGAAA
>JBBKVK010000067.1:0-12669 GCA_037968395.1 Saprospiraceae bacterium
ATCTATTATTAAATCAAAAGGTATTAACTGATCAAAAGGAAATAGAATTGCTCCTTTGCTTGTTTTGTAATAACTTAGCTTTGACTCAAACTCAACTATTGCCGATGGGCCAGGATATAAACCTATATGGTTTTTAAAAGCAGCAAAATGTATCAAATTGCCTTTTTGATAAAAATAACTTAAGACTCGAATTTTGGTCTACTTTATTTTAAATATTTTTGACATTACTGCAATATAGAGCTAAATTAAGTCAGTAAATACCTAATCTAATTCAAAAAGGACTGTGGTTTCCCGACCACAGTCCTACTTTCAAAATTTATATGAAACTTACAGTTTGTCTCCTTATTTATTTGAGTGTGTACCCAAAAGAAAGGGTAAATCTTCTGCCTGGTTCTCTTCTGTCAAATATTGCCAATTGATCGTTTTGAGTATCATAATCTCTTTGTCTTACTGAGTTTAATATATTATCTGCAGTCAATGAAAGGGTATATGATTTAGCTGTTCCGAATGCCTTACCAATTTTCATATTAAGACCTTTAAAAGGTACTTCGTAAATATCTGCAATTCTTCCAATTCCAACGATAGATAATCTTCTGCCTTGAACATTGTAAACGGCAGATCCTGACCAACCATTTTCTCTACCATTGTATGATATTCCTGCATTTAATATAGAAGGAGAAAGTCCGATTAATGGCATTGTAGATGTAACATAGGTATAATTAGTATTTACCGTAAAAGCTGACAACTTATTGTGAATAAAAGATAAGGACTTAGCTGCTTCTAATTCAATTCCAAAAACATCCGTATCTTCTAGATTTTTAGGTTGATAATCACTTGGAGTACTAGGACTAAATACTACTAATTGAATCGGATCGTAAAACTGCTTATAAAACACACTGGCAGAAATAATGTCTGCACCCGTTAAATACTTTTCAATTCTCAAATCAAAATTATTGATTGTTGATTGTTGTAAGTCGATGTTACCTAAGAATGTTCTACCTGAAATTCTATCTTGGATTTGTGCAATAGAAGACTCTTTAAATGTAGGTCTAGCAACGGTTCTATTGGCAGAGGCTCTTAGGTTTGTTCGATCATCAATAGAATAAATAAGATTAACCGAAGGCAGCAGATTTAATTCATCCAACACTTTTTGACCATTATAAGATACTGTTCCTTGGTTGTTTGTTCCTGTATACGTATTGTCAGCTTTTTCTACCCTTAATCCATAAGTAGCCTTAAATTTCTTTGTGATAGGCATTTCGGTCATTACATATCCCGCTAATACTTGCTGGGTAGCATTAAATGTATTTGCAGCTTGATAATTACCGATAACATACACCCCAGTTGTACTGTTTTCAGGGGTCCAAATATTCTCAGGTCTTAAAATGTTATTGGCGTCACCATTAAAACCTAAGCTATATTGATTCTTAACTCTTAATAAGTAATTTAATATCTCAAAATCTCTTTCTTTTGCTGTTACGTAGATACCCCCTTTAATTTTGGCATCTCCATTTTTCATTTTAAAATCATAAGATACATCTGCTCTACCATTATAGTTTATTTCATTTAGATTTCTCCAGATTCTTGTTATATCTGCGCCTATACTTGGGAAAATAGAAGGTGCTTCATCGGGATTAGTGACATCAAAGCCCGTAGTTCTAATGTCTGGTTCAGTCAAGTTTACGATAGATGGTGTAAACTTCCATGAAAATTTCATTTTACCATCATTTCCTAATGCATGCTCACCAGTAAGTGCAATATTCGTAATTGCTCTTTGATAGTATTCTGCATTGTCTCTTAGAATTTTAGAATCATTGAATTCCAAATCTAATTGAGTGAACTTTCCACCAATTTTATCAGCGTCCTGCACTCTAAACACCTGAAGTCCAACTTTATGATTTCTTAATTTATAAGATAAGCCTCCTAAGGCACTCCATTGCACATTTTCTGTACTTACTGTACCGCCAGATCTTTTTGAAGCAAAAAAGTTATTATCACCACTATTTCTATAATACTCATTAAACTGAATATCTTCAAAATGTGTAAAGCTATTGGCATAATTTAATGCAGCAATATAACCAAGTGTACCCTTACCTAACTTCAATTGGTTTCCTGTAGATATAGAAAGGGATTTATCTAAGTTGTTAGTAGTAGGTACAGCTGCTAATTGCTGATCAAAACTTTTAGTAAACGCAGTAGTAACTGGATTTTTAAGGGCAACATCCGGGATAGAAACATACTTATCAAAAGGCAATGCTCTGGTACCATCATCAAAACCCAACAAATCTGTTTTACCCCCGTCGTATGATAGGAAGTTACTATTAAAGTGCATATCTGGATTGTAACCTAGAGAAAGGCCTACACTAAATGTCTTTCTTTCAGGAAAATCTTTCGTAATTACATCTACAGCGCCTCCCGTAAAATCTCCTGGTAAATCAGGAGAAAAAGTTTTATAGACTAAGATATTATCGATGAGGTTGGTTGGAAATAAATCCATTTGAACACTGTTCTTATCTGGATCTAAACCTGGAATTTCTACACCGTTCAAAATAGTTTTTGTATATCTATCACCCAAACCTCTCACTACAACATGTTTACCTCCTTCTACAGATACGCCTGTGACTCTTTTAAGAGCTTCCCCTGCATTACCATCGCCTGTTTTCTTAAAGGATTGAGATGAAAGTCCATCCACAAGGTTTATTGATTTTCTTTTAATAGTAGCTAAGGCAACTTCAGTATTTCTGATTTGTTCAGCTGTAACGACGATTTGCTCGATCATTTCACTTTCTTCAGCCATAGTGACATCCATCACTTTTACGTCTCCTGCTTTTACAATTACATCTGTAACAGTATATTCATTATATCCAAGGTATGTAAAAGCGATACTATAAACACCTTCGTCTAGTTTCAATTCGTACTTCCCATCTAAATCAGTAGTAGTACCGTCTTTTAATTGTTCAATATAAATATTGGCAAACATAATCGGTTCTCCAGTATTTATATCTGTTACCGTACCTCTAATCAAGCCTGTTTGGGAATAAGCCATTCCAGAAAAGGCAAGAAATAGAATAAATAATAAGTTTCTCATTTAAATTTAATTTTGAAAGTTTGTTAAAATTTAAAAAGTAGGGCAGCAAATATTTGGGAAAGCTACCCTACTTCGTTTTTGTTTATTAATTGATTTTATTGTTGATAGCTAACCAAGACCAAGAGAATACTGATTTATCAGCTCCGCCAGATATAGTAGTAGATATTTTATTACCATCTTTTCCGAATACTAAATCTAATGGTCCTTCGTATTTAGCAGTGTTATTATTGAAACAAGCTATTTTATCAGCATCAGCAGGATTAGAAGCATCAGCGTTTACATACGACTTTAAAGCTCCAGCTGCTGTTACATTTCCAACATATAAAGAGTTTATGATCTTCATCTTACCGTTCATAAAGTACGTCCATGAATCATCTTTATCAGAACAATCAGAATTTACAGAAACCCTTACTCTTAAGGGCTTGTCTTGGTAACCAATGAATGTTACATTGTCAATTGTACCCTGAGATTTTGACTTAAGGTCAGCTGGAGAAGCCTTAGCTATATCTAACGCTACACATGTTCCGTTCTTAAGCGTAAAAAGACCATCAGAAAGAGTACCTTCTGGACCATCTAATTCTAAAGCTTCATCTGTATCGTCTCCTCCATGAATGATATAAAAATTATCTACCGTACCTCCATAATTTTGGTCTACGTCTATAGCATCGTCCCCTTGGAAACCAATAATTGCATTTTTTACGTTTACGGTTCCACCAAAAAATTCGATACCATCATCAAGATTTGCAATAACTTCTATGTTTTCAATCACAGTCCCTGAACCTACACCTCCTAAAGTAAGTCCATTAATTTCATTACCGTCACCAATCAATGCACCACCATGTCTGATTGATACATATTTTAAACTTCCTGAATTGTCAGCGGCATTACTTCCACCATACTTACCATACACTTCATTACCCGGTAAGCCTTCAATTTGTGACTCAGTATCACCATCAGCCGCAGATATTGGAGCATTGCCTAACATTATTATTCCTCCCCACTTTCCAGTAGATGTTTCATCCAAATTAGTTCCAGTCTTTTGACCGCAAGTAATGTTATCCAATACTGTTGTGAATATAATAGGCTCAGATGCTGTTCCGTTTGCAATCAATTTTGCATTTCTAGCAACGATTAATGCTGTAGCATTTACTTCTACTCCTTCGTCTCCTTTTACGATCGTACCTGCATTTATTGTTAAGGTTATCCCAGATGCGATATCCACTTTTCCTTTTAACACGTAGATATTGTCATTTGTCCAAGTAGTATTAGTTGTAATAGTACCTTCCACATTTACTGTATTACAGTTGACTTGTAAATCTTGACAATTGCCATTCACACATTCCTGCCCAGGATCGCAAGTTATACCCTCACATGGGTCTATTGTAACACACATGTCATTAATGCAAGTGGTACCAAGCGGACAGTTATCACATGCTTTTTCAGTATTACAAGATGAAATCAAAGCTAGAATGATAAATAGAGTTGATGATAATAATAAAAGATTTTTTTTCATTTTTTAAATTGTTTAAGTTGTTTAAGTTGTTTAAGATTTTATGGTTTTAATCTACTGCAAAGATATGTTTACAGTTTTTTCTAGAAATTAAGATGTAGTTAAGTCTTAGTTATCAAATTTGAGTTCATTTGCCATTAATTAACATTGAGTTAATAAATAAGGGCTAAATTGATTCTAATGATTTAAGGTATAATATAAAGATTTGATTTACTGCAATTTATATATTTAAATATCAGTAACTCGTTTACATTTAGATAACATGTAATACATTCATGTTTTTATGAATTGCCAATAATTTATTGAGTGTAGATCGAATATTGTTTGGAACAATGGTTACTTCTGGTTTTACTTCGTTTATCCATTGACGTATATGATTTGAAAAATTATTAATATATAAGTTTTCTACCACATAAATTCCCATTTGTTTTAATGCAGCAGCATTACATTGTTGCTCGTAATGATTTCTAATCGGAATGACCATTAGCTTTTTTTCTAAATAGAGTGCCTCAGAAGGGGTTTCAAATCCACCACCTGTGATTATTCCATGGCAATCTTTCATACTTAATGAAAATAAATGATTATCTATTGGAAAATATTTAATATTTCCCTCTCGCTTAATCTCTTTAATTCCATCTAGAAACCAATGAAATTGCAAATCTGTTAAGCTTTGAAGTGTGTCTTTGATACATTGTCTCAAAAAAGCAGGAAGATAAACTGTTATATGCCCTTTATCTCTTGGCGTGGCGTTGATGATTCGCTCTTTAATAATTGGAGTAGAAATAAAGTCATCGTATTTATCAAAATGCAAGCCTAAATAATCAGAAGCAGGAGCAAAGTTGGCTAATACATATTCACCGATTTTACTCTTTCTTGATGGCCTTGGAGTTTTATTAGACATAAAACTTGCTTGGTGACCAAATTGAATAGAAGGCACATTTTTTAATGCACAAGCCTTTGCCGTAATGTGTTCAAAATCATTGATAATTAGGTCATAATTTTCTACAGGTAAGGCCAACGCTTCTTTATAAACCCGGATGTATTGAGATTTTCTTACAGATTTTAAGATATTAAGATCACCACATTCATCAAAATACAAGCTGAGTCCATTACTTTTAAATTTAATGGGATACTCGATATTTAACGATGAATTTGAACCACTTAGAAAGATATCTAACTCTCCTAACTGTTTTAAATAAGGAATTAATTGAATGGCTCGACTTATGTGTCCATTTCCAGTCGCTTGTACTGCATAAAGTATCTTCATTTGTTATGTTTGTAATAATGAAATAGGAAATTTAACTACAGATATGATGAACAATTTTTAAAAAAAGCTAATTAACTTTTGATAACATTTTAGATAATTCTGGATTGTAAATATCAAACACCTCTTGTTCTTTTGGATACTTTAAGGGCCAATGAGAAACTATTGCCCATTTTTTATCTACGTATTCTAGACTTGAGTTGTTTTCTATCCAATCACCGCTGTTGAGATAAGTCACTTGTCCATAATCGTTTTTAAAAACTTTAATACTTGGAGTATGTATGTGCCCGCAGCAAATAAAGTCGTACTTTTTTTCGATTGCAATATCTGAAGCTATTCGCTCAAAATCATTGACCCATTTCACTGCTACTTTAACGGATTGTTTTATATTCTTAGAAAAACTCATACGTTCTTTTCCTAACATTGACAATCCACTATTCGCTACTCTATTTGTCCAAATTAGAAAGTCATATGCCTTGCCTCCTAATTTGGCGAGATACTTCATTCGACCTTGAATAGATGTGTCAAAAATATCTCCATGAAAAAACCAAGCAATTTTGCCGTCCACTTTCAAAACCAATTGATCAACGATTTCGAATTTTCCAAAGACTAAACCGTGGTATTTCCTTAGAAACTCATCATGATTACCTGTAATATAATAAACCTTGGTGCCTTTATTAATCAGTTTAATTACAGCTCTTATTACTTCAAAATGGTCATGTGGAAAATACTTTTTCTTAAAATTCCACCCATCGACAAAATCACCATTAATTACAAGTACCTCAGGATCAATGGTTTTTAAATAACTCAATAGAGCTTTAGCATTGGCTCCGATCGTGCCAAGATGAACATCGCTTATGACGACGATTTCTAGTTTTTTTCTTCTCAAAACATATAATTTTATATCGCAAAGATCGCAGTCATATGTTAAGTACCTGTAATGTGTTGATTAAGGTATGAACAATAAATTATCTATAAAATAAGGCTATGCAAAGTTTAATTTATATAGAGTTAACAAACAATTAATTCTAGCTCAATAATATTTATTAAGTAAAGGAAATACTAGTAAGATTTTTTTGATTGCTTATATTAAAAGGAAAGAAGGGTCAGGGCAGTTTTCAAAAAAGTGAGACTTGTAACCCTCATCACAGACTCCTGGGTAATCACCTACATGGTCCCCCATGTTTTTGATTACCTGAAAATGCAAGTGAGGTGGCCAACCTCCATTTTCTAGAACGTCGCCTAGTTTAGCAATCATTGTACCTCCTTCGATGGCATCTCCGTTTTTAAATTGATGGATACTATCATGTGACAAATGGCCATACAGCGTATAGAAGGAGGTGTTTTCTATCTTGTGCTTTAAGATGAGACACCCTCCATAATCTCCATCCAAATCAATGATCGACTGACTGTGTACTTCTCCATCAATAGGAGCATATATGTCTGTGCCTGCTTGTGTCCAAATATCAATACCTAAATGATAGCACCTAGGTTTTGCTTCATTGTTAAAGTGTTTAAACCGTTGGTATAAGTTTCTTTTTTCACGATACCCTCCTATCCCGATGGATTTATTGTGTATTGATAATTGCGTATTGATATAGTCTTGGAGTGAATCTACTGAGTTCACTTTTGCAAATGCTTCCTCTTCGTTATTTTGAGAAAGGTCTAATCTTAGCAACTTATTACTGAGAGGATTCCCAAATATTGGATATATGTGGTCGACCTGAATCACACAATGCTAGACGTTAAATCTAAAGTGCATGATATCGCCGTCTACAACGACATATTCTTTACCTTCTACACCCATTTTACCCGCTTCTTTTACTGCAGCTTCTGATCCATATTGGATAAAATCAGCATATTTAATCACCTCAGCTCTAATAAATCCTTTTTCGAAATCTGTGTGGATTACTCCTGCAGCTTGCGGTGCTTTTGAACCTCGCTTTACTGTCCAAGCCCTTACTTCTTTAACACCAGCAGTGAAATAAGTAATAAGATTTAGTAATCTGTAACTTGATAAAATCAATCTATTAACACCCGGCTCATCTAAACCCATGTCTTTGACGAACTCCATCCGCTCTTCTTTCGACTCCAATTCAGCGATGTCTGCTTCGATATCTGCACATACAAACAAGACCTCTGCATTCTCGTCTTTAATAGAATCCATGAAAGCTTTAGTATGCCCATTACCATCTTTGACGCTGCCTTCATCTACATTGCATACATAAAGGATTGGCTTTGCTGTCAAGAGATAAGTCTCATTCAACAATGGTTTGTCTTCTTCTTTTATTTTGTAAGATCTTGCTGGATTACCATCTTCCATAAAGTTGAATAGTTCTGTAAACAATTCTACAATTCTTACATCTTCTTTACTTCCACTTTTGGCTTGTTTCTTAGATTTTTCTATTCTTTTTTCAAGAGTTTCCAGATCTTTTAATATCAACTCATTGTCGATAATCATCTTATCTCTCACAGGGTCTACTCCACCCTCAACGTGTACTACATTGTCATTATCAAAACATCTCACGACATGGACTATCGCATCAACTTCTCTAATATTGGCAAGAAATTGATTACCAAGACCTTCTCCTTTAGAAGCACCTTTTATCAATCCTGCTATATCTAGAATTTCTACAGTTGTAGGAAGTATTTTTTCAGGATTAACTAACTCAGCAAGTTTATCTAGCCTGGCATCAGGAACAGTGATCATCCCTAAATTTGGCTCCTTTGTCGCAAAAGGATAATTTGCTGCCAAAGCCTTAGCTGAGGTAAGAGCATTAAAAAGAGTAGATTTTCCTACATTTGGTAGTCCAACAATTCCGCATTGTAAAGCCATGATACTGTATATTTAGATTTCAGGCGGCAAAATTAATATTTTTAAGGCCACTACAATGCAAAAGTCTCATTAAAAATCACTATTTCTTTATATTGGCATTTTTTGTTTATCGGCTACGCCTCGGTTTACGGGGTCTGCGACCGCCTTGTTTAATTGTTTAGGATTACTGTTGAGTTCTTAAAACGCAGTTATAAATAATTATCAATTTTTCCAATCGCTTCATTTATTTTTCGAATCAGCAATCTTTTCAATCTCTCTAATCTTTCTATTTATCAATCTTCAAAAAAAACCAAGGTATTGTTTAAATTAGTATATTTACACAGTTTACATACCCAATCAATCGTAAATTAAGGATAATTCCTTTTTTTTTACTAAACGAATATCGCTTATGAAAAATCTATATCCCACTTGTTTACTCCTAATGCTATTTTCCGTTTTAACAAATATAGGATTATCACAGTCCTATTTAGATATTGGTGCTAAGTGGACGTATTCGATGGCAAAATACAATTCCAGCTACAAAGCAATAAATCAAATCGAAATTATAGGTGATACGACTGTAAATGGCAAACAAGCTAAAATCATCAAACGACTATTTTTCACATGTGATGATCGCCCTCAAATAGATATTATTTTGGAAGAAGACAATAAGTTATTTCATTTTGATCACGAAACGGGTCAGTTTGGTTTAATTTTCGATTATAATGCTCAACAAAATGACACGTTAACCATACCTATTTGGAAATCTTTATATACTACCACCGAAGTAATCAAAATTGTGGTAGATTCTATATTTGATTTGCAAGTAAATGGTCAAAGTATTAAAGCATATAATGTAACTTACTATGGAAATGGTTTAATATATCCAGATATTATACTTGAACACATTGGCAGCATGACAAACCTTGTGCTACTTGAGGAGGGTGGCTTTTGTCATGGTTTTTACAACAGAGGGTTGAGGTGTTTTGAACACCCAACACTGGGCACTTTTAAATTTGTAGAAACAGATTGTGACTTCATAGAGAATGATGGTACGGCGGTGGATGATGAGGATTTGAATGCTAAGATATTGTTGTCACCAAATCCAGTTACAGACCATTTACAAATTTCGGGGCTTTCTTATCCTATTCTAGAATATACTATTTATAATGTGGCTGGACAGATTCTGCTTAAAGGCATACATGAAAATGAAATTAATACTACCCAACTTCTCCCTGGTATCTATCATATAATAATGTCAACAAAAAAAGAAACAATTGGAAAAAGCTTTGTAAAGAATTAAAATATAAAGATATTTAAGATTCCACAGTAGCCAACTTAATACTTTCACCTCAACACCTAACTAAAACACACAATTCTTTTATTCTCAATTGCTAAATTCTAAATATTTTAAATAGTTATCATATATTTGCAACCGACTAACCAAAAGTGCATCTAAGATGATAGAATCAGACTTCAAAAAAGCCATTCTAGTGCTGGATAACGGAAGCGTTTATACAGGAAAAGCTGGTGGTGCTATCGGTACAACTACAGGAGAAATTTGTTTTAATACAGGCATGACAGGATATCAAGAAGTATTTACGGATCCTTCCTATTTTGGCCAAGTCATGGTGACTACCAATGCTCACATTGGAAATTATGGTGTTAAAAATGACTCAGATGAAGAGTCTGATCACATCCAAATAGCGGGTCTTATTTGTAAAAACCTTACAAACGACTATTCTAGGCCTATGGCGGATAGTGATATCCAATCTTACTTCGAAAATCAGAATTTAGTGTGCATTTACAATGTAGATACAAGGGCTATAGTTAGAGAGATCAGATCCCAAGGAGCGATGAACTGTATTATTTCCTCAGAAATTGAAGACGTTGATCAATTAAAAGCAATGCTGGCTAAAGTACCATCTATGGAAGGATTAGAGCTAGCATCTAAGGTTACGACTAAAGAGGCTTATACATTAGGAGATGAAAACAGTTCTATAAAAATAGCGGTGTACGACTATGGTACAAAGAGAAACATTTTAAGGTGTTTTGCTGAAAGAGGAGCTTACTTAAAAGTGTTTCCAGCACATACGGAATTAGCGGAAGTAAATGCGTTTAATCCTGATGGATATTTTTTATCTAACGGACCAGGAGACCCATCTGCTATGGATTATGCCATAGATAATGTTAAAAAACTATTGGAAACTAAAAGACCTTTATTTGGGATATGCTTAGGTCATCAGCTTTTGGCCTTAGGCAATGGAATCGATACTTTCAAGATGCATCATGGACATAGAGGCATCAACCACCCTGTTAAAAATCTACTAACAGGTAAATGTGAGATTACCAGCCAAAATCATGGTTTCGGTATTAATCCAGAAGCAGTGAAAAATAATGCTAATATTGAAATTACCCACATCAATTTAAATGACAACACTATAGAAGGCATTAGATTAAAAAACCAATCTGCATTTTCTGTACAACACCACCCAGAATCAGCACCTGGGCCACATGATAGTCGATATTTATTTGATGAATTCATAACAAACATAAAAGAATCAAAGAATTAGATATTTCTTACAATTACAAAACTAAAAAGAAATCAAAATGAGTACAATCTTAGATATTAGAGCAAGAGAAATTCTAGACTCACGTGGTAATCCAACAGTAGAGGTTGAAGTTGTGACAGAAAATGGCATTATGGGAAGAGCAGCAGTGCCTTCAGGAGCCTCAACCGGTAAGTACGAAGCAGTTGAATTAAGAGATGATGACAAAAGCAGATACTTAGGTAAAGGTGTACAAAAAGCATGTTTTAATGTAGATGAAAAGATCAGAGAAGCCTTGATTGGAGAGGACATCTTTGACCAGAGATACATTGATGACATCATGTTAGAAATAGACGGCACTGAAAACAAATCAATGCTAGGAGCAAATGCTATATTAGGAGTATCTCTAGCAGTAGCAAAAGCAGCAGCTGAAGAGTTAGAACAGCCACTTTACAGATATATTGGAGGTGTCAATGCACATGTATTGCCAGTACCTATGATGAATATCTTAAATGGAGGAAGCCATGCAGATAATAGCATCGACTTTCAAGAATTTATGATTATGCCTGTTGGAGCACATACTTTCTCAGATGGATTAAGGATGGGAGTTGAGACTTTTCATCACTTAAAGAAAGTACTTAAAGATAAAGGATATTCCACAAATGTAGGAGACGAAGGTGGATTTGCTCCAAATATCAAGTCCAATGAAGAAGCGATAGAGATTGTATTAAAAGCTATTGAAGCTGCTGGTTACAGACCAGGGGAAGATATATTCATAGCTATGGATGCTGCTGCTTCGGAATTCTATAATGAGAAAGAAAAAGTGTACCATTTTCATAAATCTGCTGGTCAAAAACTAACTAGTGAAGAGATGGTAGCATATTGGGAGTCTTGGGTAAATAAATACCCTATCCTATCTATTGAAGACGGACTTCATGAAGATGATTGGGCCGCTTGGAGTCAACTTACAAAGAAGATAGGCGATAGAGTACAAATAGTTGGAGATGACTTATTTGTAACAAATACAAAGAGACTACAGAGGGGAATAGATGAAGGGTCTGCTAATTCAATATTGATTAAAGTAAATCAAATTGGGACATTATCTGAGACAATAGATGCAGTACAATTAGCTACACGTAATGGTATGACATCTGTTATGAGCCACAGATCGGGTGAGACAGAAGATACCACTATTGCTGATTTAGCAGTGGCTTTGAATACTGGTCAGATAAAAACTGGATCAGCATCTAGGAGTGACAGAATAGCTAAGTACAATCAATTATTAAGAATTGAAGAAGAATTAGGAGAATCTGCGATCTACCCTGGTAAAGACATTTTGGGAAGATAGAATTAGCTAATTGGCACACTAGCTTGTTAGTTTTTGAGCTGTTGAGCTGTTTTCGCTTTTTCTAGTGATCAGCTTTACTTTCCTATTAGGTTAGG
>JBBKVK010000068.1:0-27041 GCA_037968395.1 Saprospiraceae bacterium
ATATAATAGATTATGAAATACACATCCACAAAATCCGAAGAATTAATGAAAAATATGGCAATCATTATTCTAGCATTTACAACTGTTTATGGGTTATATATGTATACAATGTCTCCTGACACTCTGCCATCTCATTTTAATTTGGAAGGCGAGGTAGATTCCTATAGCTCAAAGACAGTTGTTTTACTAATTGTTGGAATTAATTTACTACTATATTTTTTATTAAGTTATGCAGCTACCAAACCCAAGTACTTTAATTACCCAGTTAAGATCAATGAAAAGAATGCTCAGATCCAATATGATAATATCATACAATTGCAGGTTAGAATCAAATTGATCATAACAATCATATTTTTGTTTCTCATTTGGTTAATGGTCGACTATGAGCGAGTTACTCAAATGCAATTAGAAAAATTGCCTTTTGTAATGATATTAATATTATTAATAACAATTACTTATTATATTTGGAAAGCATTTGATATTGAAAGACGATTGAAATAATTATTTTAATTTAAAGATTTCTAGTGGTCCATTATTGTTGCCAACTACAATTTGATTTTTACCGATTACTTTCACAGCTCGCACATTTTTATTAGCAATATATCCGGTATTGTACATGGACGTAAAAGTACCGTCTTTACCTCTTTTTAATATGGCTCCAATAGATGCATCATATTTGCCAAAATCAAAATCAGTATCCCAATAATTGCCGCCAATAATTATCTCATTTATACCATCTAGATCCACATCCATTATAGCGATATCTTCCACCATGGAGAGCTGGGCTTCTAACGGCATATTAATAGCCTTAAACGATCCATTTTCATTGACAAAAATTGTACTGGCAAAGTTAGTAGCAGTAAAAACTGTTGCTTTACTAACTTTGTCCTTGCCAAATAAATCATTGATGTCTTGATCAGCAAAGCTGGCATATCGCAGATATTTTTTTCGCAATGTGGTCATTTGATCCAAGAGCTCATCTCTGGAATGCACAGGATAAGACTTGTCTCCAAAATAGGTACAAAGTATTGGGTCGTTCTCACTGTTGTTATCAAAATCTGCGGCATATATACATGTTGGTTTAGTCTTAGACGCTTTAAAGAAACTATTAAGACCTAAATTACCAGCCAAGATGTCCATATCACCATCGTTATCAATATCCGCTAATTCAACAGTCTGCCATAGCCCTAAATCTTTATCTAAGCCCATTTTATCAGATACATTTACGTATTTGCCATTTCTGTAAGCCAAAACTGATATTTCTCGCCATTCTCCAGCTAGGATTATGTCGTTTGATCCGTCTTTGTCTATGTCTCCTATTGCTATATCCTTGATTAAACCTAAGTCTCCTTCATTTGGTAAAACACCTTCGAGTGAAGTGAATTCATTTTTATTGTTAGCTAGTATATATGATTTGGCACTAAAAGGATAAGAGCCCGGGATTGCCCCAGCTCCGACAATAATATCTAAATCGTTATCATTGTCTACATCTAATAGTGCAATTGCGTTTGCGTTTATTTTACGGCTACCTAGAACCTCTATTTTTCTAAAATTAGCTTTTCCATCATTAAGGTAAACTCTAACACCATATTGATCTGAGCCTTGATTCCATTGGTAACCTCCTCCTAATGACACTATATCCTGATCCCCATCATTATCAATATCCCCAATTGCGATGTCTACATCTTCATATTGTTTAGAAACCTCAAAATCATTATTTTTTAGCAATGACCAGGCATTGTTTTTTTGAAGGAAAACACTTGTAGATTGTTGATAAGCTCCCCCAACAACCATATCCTCGATGCCATCACCATTAAAGTCTGCAACACCAATACATGGACCTTGTACAGAATGTTTCATATGTAGCAGAGGTTCTCTTTTAAAATCTATGTATTCATTTTCAATATGGTTGTACGATATTTGGCCCTTGGTGAATAGGGGTGTAGATGGTGTTTTTGTTTTTGTTATTTTACTTCCATTGCCTTCGGCCAGCGTTATTATCCCTGATTTGTCCGATACATCAAATACTTCTTGGTTGCCTTTTGGCCATTTAACGGTTATCTCTTTAGCATTCTTACCTTGTGGTATAGCAAAGTGAAGGAGTGGTGTTACGCATGAAACAAAACCTTTGATTGGATAATAGTATTGTGAATTTTTTGTACCATCGGTATATTCTAAAGTAGCATTACTGCAAAAAGTGGTCGTTTGAGATTTTAATGAAACCTGCAATGATTTGCCTTTGTTTTTGGATTCTAAAGTATTGCGCATTATAAATGCTTCAGCATTGATGTTGTTAACAATGAGATCCATATCTCCATCATTGTCAAGATCAGCATATGCGGCTCCATTACTGTAAGAAGGGGGTCCTGAATTCCATTCTTTACTTACATTTGTCAATTTCATTTGACCCTCATTAGCATAAAAATAATTTTTAGTCTTTATGGAATCAATCATTGTACTCCAGATCTTATACAGTTTGCCTACTGGTATACCATTAGAGATCCTTCTCAAACTATCCAATCTAAATTTAGAGTAATCCATATTAGTGACATCTTTGAGATATCCATTAGCTATAAATAGATCACTATAACCATTATTATCGTAATCAGCAGATAATACTCCCCAACTCCAACCGGTTTTATCTGTTTCGGTTAGAAAACTCATATTGGAATATAGACCATCTTCCATTTTGACCTGTAGAGAGTTATATTTGAATTGGTCGTGATAGCCATATTGTCTGCCAGTAAGTACAAGGTCATAGTTAAGGTAACTTTGTTGTTGCTTTACCATTTTAACATCTTCATACATCATATCATTTACGAATAAATCCATCTCTCCATCATTGTTAATATCCAAAAGCTCACTGCCCATAGATGAAGCCGAAATATTGTCAAAATATTTTTCTATTTCATCCTTAAACCCTTTCCCTTTTTGATTCATCATTAATCTATCTGGTTTAGAATAATCATTACATATATAAATGTCAGGATAGTTGTCTCCGTTGTAATCATAAACCACAGCACTAAGTCCAAATGCAGTATTATCGACTTCAGAGTCGTAAGTTTTATCTATAAATTTACCATTTTGGTTGACCATATATCTGTCGGTAATGTATAGCCTATTAGTATCTCTGATTATTTCTATTTCACCATTTATTCCGACTTGAAGATTTAAAGCACTTTCATTACCCCAATTTATTGGATGATTGACAAAATATACATCTAAATCTCCATCAAGATCGTAATCCGCAAAGTATGCCTGAGTAGAAAAACTAGGATCATCTAGGTTGTATTGCTTGGCTTCTTCTTTAAATGTCAGATTTCCTTGATTTATATAAAGGCAATTTCTTCGAGCATCAGGATTGTTTAGTGTTCCCGATTTGCAAACATAGATATCCAATAAGCCATCATTATTAATATCAATCATCGAAGAGCCTGTATTTGTACCTAAATTATTGTTTATATTGGCTGATGCTGAAATGTCTTTAAACTTCCAATTTCCTTGATTTAGATATAACTTATTTGGTACTAAGGTTCCTGTAAAAAATAGATCTTGTAGTCCATCATTATTAA
This sequence comes from Saprospiraceae bacterium, assembly GCA_037968395.1. GTDB lineage: Bacteria > Bacteroidota > Bacteroidia > Chitinophagales > Saprospiraceae > JADKBO01. The sequence continues at coordinate 3,573 of JBBKVK010000068.1, forward strand.
TGTCACCTACTGCAACACCTCCGCCATTAAGAAGATACTCAAAAGAGAATATGAGCATTTGAAGGCTGTCTCGAATGCTGTTATCAAAAGTTACACCAGTCTCAGTGCTTGGTAAAAATTCGAATAAATCTTTTACACCCTCATATTTACTTTGCTCACTTTCTAAATCAGACAACTTACTAGTAGAATCATCGTTTTTACAACTAAGCCCACAAATTAAGCCTACAAAAAGTGATAGATAAATGGATGTTTTGATACTCATTGTAATTATTTAGTTAATTGAGACAATACTTCTTTTCCTATTTTTCTTCCTTGCTCTAATCCGTTGTCCACTCCAAATCTGTAGTGAATACCTCCAAAATATCTAGAAAGGGATGCCTCTTCACCAGCATCGTGAACTGAAGCAAATGATCTTGCAGGAAGTCCAAACTCTACTTCCGTATAATCGACAAAAGCTGTTTTAGGAAATAGTAATTCCAAAATTGATGATGAACATCCAGAAACGACACTATGCCCACTTGTGTATTCAGGGAATGGAGGAGTTTGGATATATGGCTTCCATGTATTGTCTATGTATTTATTAATGTAGGTAACTGGTCTAATTAATTCCTCTGTATACTTTGTATACCAACATGAAATAACGCCATCAAACATAGCTGTAGTTATACTGGCATAAGCCAACATAGACTTTTCAAGGTCTGCATTTGTGGCATCGCACAGGGCTTTTGTAATCCCAATCCAGTGCCCAGGAGGGCTAATTCTATGATTAAATGTAACATTGTGCCCTTTTTGGATAAACTCGTTGGGGTTACAATCCCAATGCTTAGCTACTCCTTTTGTACTATCTTGATTATCATTGCCTTGCTGATATACTTTCATTGCCTCTTTGTAGAATGCAGAATTTTTATCAGTACTGAAAGCTGGTCTTTTGATAGGTTGAAATTTTTTAACATCACCTATAACTAATGTTCGTAAGTTTTTCCAGTTTGGTTCGAGGGCTTGTTCGTAGTTTGGTGGAGTTAATACCCAAGTGCTATCATGACCCCTAATAGTATAAAAATCATCGGATTTAACTTTCGCGTAATTGTCCTTATTTAGCCATGGATTTATCTGATCAAATATTGTATTCGCATATTCTATGGACTTTTCAAGTCGAGTATTTGATACATTTTTACTTAGTGCTTCTGCTCTAAAATGAGCTATGATACTATCGGCCATATATTCAGAGAATACAAGTTTTTTTGCCATTAAACCATATGCATGCATGGCTGCAATGCTATAATCTATGTTTAAGGTGTCAGAAAGTGTAGGGCTGTAACTCTCTGTTATGAAATTTTTAATTATTGATTTTCCTTTCCCATTCATCAATATTTCATAAGCTACTAAGTTTGGATATGCAAATACTCTCGTAGCAACTGGGGGTGAATAAATATCTTCAATCGATATTTCTATCAATTTTCTATTGGCAGTATGAATGGCTTCGGCCTCAAAAACAGAGGTGGTTTTAGTTTCATCGGTACAGGAAAACAAAATTAATATTGAAATAAGTGCTATAAATACTCTCATATGGACATCTTAATGTTGGTGATGCAAAAGTAATATTATTTCACTTATATTAAAATGTTTGGAATAAAGTATCTAGTTACAGAATTCTAGATAAAAATTTAGGCTGAAATCTAGTGATCAACATTTACCACTGCCACTTTAGATTTACAAAAGGCATTACTGGAAAAATGGATACTTTTTTAATAGTTGGTGTAGAGGTATTCGGATTGTTAGTAGTGTATAGATAAAATGGGTTTTTTCTATTATAAATATTATAGATTCCAAAATTAAGGTTGGCTTTTGTACCAAACATTCTAAATGAATATTCGCCATTGACGCTAAGTTGATGATAAGCCGGTAGTCTATTATTGTTTCTACCATCCGGTCTCAAAAGACTTATGCCTATACTTGAGTTAAACTTCTCATTAGGTAACGAAAACAATCCTCCACTGGTGTATATCCAATTAGAACCAATCATCAGTTTTGATGTAAGTTCGTATGATACAGCAATATTAATATCATGAGGTCTTTCATTTTTTGCAGAAAAAAATTCGCCATCATTTAATTTGGTAAAGATTCGGCTTGTTTTAGAATGTTGGTAAGCTAACCATCCTTTTAATTTTCCTGTTTCCTTTTTTATAGAAAAAGTATAACCTGTACTTGTGCCATTTCCTGTTGCAACTTCATTACGCCAATCTGATTCATTATTAAAAAAAATTTGAGAAGTATTATTCACTACTATGTTGGCATGCAGATCTATAGGCTGTGAGTAAGTTAGAATGTTAGAATACTTCTTATTATACCAAGAAGCAGCTAAATTAATGCCTTGCACAATGGTTTTTTTAAATTCTAAATCTACTTGATTGTTAATAGTAGGGCTTATATCTTTTGTACTAGGTACCCAAAGGTCAGAAGCAAGACCAATGCCTGGGTTACTCAGTAAATGTACATTTTGAGCCATTCTAGAATAAGCAAATGAGATCAATGTGCCTTTATTTGGAATGATTAAAGCCCTTACTCTTGGTTGCAATGATAAATGATTGGTATTTTCTACATTGTAGTTATTGATATGCAACCCAGGGTAGAGGTATAAAAGTTTACCAATCTCAATGTTGAGTTCACCAAACCCAAATAACTCATGTGTGTTAATGACATTTTTTGGCTTTTCAAAAGTAGATTCTTCTCCATCAATTTTAAGTAAACTTTGTAATACAGATGGGCTAAATTGGTGTTCGATTATTCCAACGCCAATTTTAGATTTTAAGTGGTCGTTGAAGTAATAATCTATCTCGCCTGTTAATTGATAATCGTTTATATTTGAATAGGTTTTTACATCAAAAGATCTGTTGATATCGATAGTGTCTGATTTATTTACCAATTCGTAATAGCCTCTTGAAGTATAATTGTAATTACTCCATCCGCCTTGAATATGTAGGGTGGATTTTGACGATAATATATTGTGGTAATTTAAATTGATCATTCTATTACCCCATTTTATTTCATTTATATCTCTTTTTTGGTAATAAAACGATGTCGTTGTTATGGTGTCGTTTTGAACTAATTTAGTCCTGTCTCCCCCAAAATAAGCTGATATCGAGATTTTACTTTGATTGTTAAGCTTATGTGTAAGCTTACCTAGTATATCATTATAAGATAGATTGATATCCTCGAAAGTGGTAAATTTATTGGCAATTGGCGTTATAAAATAGTTTATTAGAGAAGTCCTTCCTGCTAAATTAAATGTTGTTTTTTGAAACTTGTTAATTGGACCTTCAAATCCAAATTTTGCATTCATTAATCCAAGAGAGACAGTTCTTTTAGGACTTTCTTTATGTCCTTCCTTTAGCTTTACATTGATAACAGATGAAAGCCTACCACCATATCTAGCTGGCATTCCTGATCGGGTCATGTCTACAGATTTTATAGACTCTTCTAGAAATATGGAACTAACCCCAGCGAGATGACTAGATTCATATATTGGCATCCCATCTATCAATATTAAATTTTCATCACTTTCTCCACCATTTACGTTCAATCCAATCATTCCTTCAGACCCTGAGGCAACTCCACCTTCGTTTCTGATTATTGTTAAAAGATCTTTTTCACCTGTGATGCCATTGTTACCGTATCCAATATTTGGATTTACTATAATACTGCCTGGATCTAAAAGTAAGTTGTCAGACACATTATTTCTTACAATAATTGGACTTATTTGGTTGCTAAATTTCAATAAAATATCTAGTCTAATATCTACTCCATTGTGAATAAGAGTTGTCGTGTCTGGTATATATCCTAAAAGTCTAGTCTCTAACCTGACTTGATCATTTTGTATGGTAAAACTATAATAACCATCATTGTTAGGCGAGTGAACTTCGCTAGTTGTTTTATTTATGATGATAGGACCGAGGATAGTCTCATTGGATGATGCATCTCTAATATACCCAAACACTCTTATTCTTTTTATACTAGCGGTTAAGACGATTTTTCTTAACTCTGGATTTTGAAGTGTTACATTGTATTTGTAGAATAATGTTTTTATTACATCATCTAGCCGAGATGGTTTACTTAACAACCTTATTTTTGATTTTTTGTTAAACTGATTGGAAGAGTATGCAAATGAAAGGTCATAATTTTTTTCTAAAAAGTCTAAGGCCTCACCAATATTTGCAGAATTACTCAATGATTTTGTGTCCACGATAAGGCTAAAAAGATCGATGTCTTGTCCAAGGGAATTGGCAAGGAAAGAAATTGTAAAACAATATATGAGGATAATTCTTGTCAAACTACATATCAACACTTGATTGATACTACAACGTATTCATTGTCTTTTTTGATTATTTCTGCATTAAAAATTGTTTTTATTTCTTTTAATACAGAATCTAAACTTGGGTTTTCAAATTTTGTTGTTAAGATACATCCATCAATGTTTTTTATAGATTTATCTAAGATAACCTTTTGTTTAAAGTGCTTGCTTATATCCGAAAGGACTTTGGTAATAGGTTCGTCTTTAAATATTAGTTCATTTGAGGTCCAACTATCGGTATTTGCATAGTTGTCTTTTGTGACAGCCAATTGGGTGTCTGATAACCTGACAATGTCATTAGTATATAAGTCCATACTGCGACCTTCATAATCTAACCTTACATGGCCTTCAGTGACAGATACTTCAAGTAAGTCATCTGTTGCTAAGATCGTAAATTGTGTGCCTAAAACTGTGACTTTACCTCCATTAAATTTGACAGTAAAATTTTCTTTGTCACTTGTAGTAGTCACATGAAATTTAGCTCGTCCTTTCAGGTTTACATATCTAGAATCTATTACTTTTAGTTCTGATGTCTTATCAAGTATCACTTCTGTACCATCTATTAATTGAATAGATTGAAAAACATTAGCTGTAGAATAAGTTTTATAAGTTTTATGCTCTTCCATTTGACCTTTAAGTAAAAAGAAACTAGCAATGACTAATACAAAAATAGCTGCTAGTCCTTTTAACCAGTTTGGCAATCTAAACTGTTTAGCGTCGTCAGTAAGATTAGTCTTGTCGGCAATCTTTGTCCATGCGGCTTCCTTATCAAAAGGTTCATAACCTTTTAGATCTTTAGAGGCTTTATGCAAAGCGGTAAGCTCATTTAAAGTTTTTAGGTTAGCGTCGGATTCTGATTTCCAAGTTTCAATCTGTGTCAATTCTTCTTTTGACAAACTTTGATTAAATCCTTTTATTATTGTTTCGTACATTTTCATATCTTAAATCAAGTCTTTTAGGCTTTCTCTTAATAATTTGTAAGCTTTGGTCATTTGGTTTTCTACAGTTTTAATAGATAAGCCCAAATGGTCAGCTATGTCTTTATTGCTTTTTCCTTCTATCTTTGACAATGCAAATATAGCACTACATCTCTTGGGTAACTGTCGTATAGAAGTGTATAGTTTATCTACTAGTAAATATTCATCAAAATTCACTTCCAAGTTGTTTTCTGCGACATTATTTAGACGGTTGTCATCCTCATTTGATACAATTATGAGTGTCTTTTTTCTATTGTTCTCGTATATTTTATTTCTAACAGAGGTAAGTAAATAACTTTTTGGGTTACTAGATATTTCAATGGCATCTCTTTTAGTCCATAAATACACGAACACATCTTGCACCATATCCTCAGATTCCATTCTGTCATTTGTAATACTGTAAGCGTATTGACAAAGAGCTTGGTAATAAAGATTGAATAGGTTTTTGTATGTCGTTTTATCTAGCAAGAGATACTTATATTTTTGTAAATATAATTTAACTTTTGCTAGTATAGAAATGGTAATACTTACTTCATTGTATAAATGTCATAATAAATAACTTTTTATAAAAGAAAAGGACAGACTACATAGCAGTCTGCCCTTAATAACTCTTAGTAATTGTCTTTCTACTTAATTATTTCAATTTTCTTATAAGCTATGGCATTATCTTTCCTTATAGACAGAATGTAAAGACCATTTTGGTGATTTATTGTAATTTTATTACCCGGATGATTCCAAACTTTTAATAGCTGACCATTCATATGGTAAAGGCATACTTCATCAGGTTGATTGACACCAGTGATTTCAACTTGATTTTGCGATGGATTAGGATGAATTCCGACATTTACTAAAACGTTGTCTTTGACACTACTTATCTCCATGATATCTGCAATGCTCCTTGGCATCAATTGATATGAATCTGTTAGTGGTGCATCATTGTCAAATTGATTTACCAAACCTATCAAATTAAATGGCGGGGTAGGTGCAGCTGCATTTGCAAGGTCCGTAAATTCAGTAATTCTCATTGTCTCTGTTTGAGTTCCATTGGTCACATCGATATTAAATGATGAACCATCACCCCTCCAAAAAGAAGCATCTACAAAGGTCATATTCTCAAATTTAACTAGTTTAGATTCATTTGCCTCTGAAAGGGAAGTAGTAACAATAGGTGTTCGGAGAGTGCCAGTACCGGCCACATTAATTACATCTGCATTAAATTGAGTTAAGCCTTTGTACTGTCCAACTGTTCCTTTTAAAGTAATTTTATCACCTTCCTTAACGGTGTAGCCTAAAGTATTATTAAGATTGAATACAGATATTCCATCATGACTATCATCAATAACCCAAAATAATAAACCAGTTGAAGTTGAAACATTTACTCCGTGTACTGTACCGGTAATCTCACAAGTAGTGTTAATAGAATCAGCTATACCATCAGCATTTTCAGTAATAATCTTCCCAATAGCATATTTAGGATAAGTCTTAGGCACTCCGACAGTGATCTTACCTTTCATACCTATCCCAGCATGTGGATCGCATTGGTAATTGTATACACCCTCATTAAAAAATGTAAAATCAAAGGTCCAAGGTTGTGTAGAAGCCGCACCATTCGAAAATGATTCTGGGTTATTAGGATATACAGATTTTTCTCCATTTAAATTGTGAAATCCACCTTTATTTTTCCATCGAACTGTTTGACCAGGGTCAATAGTAATATCATTTGGAGCAAAGGTGTTATTAGGCATTGCTTCTATTGTAAAATCTGGTACTACTTCGCAAGAGATGGTATTGCTCTCTGCTGGTGAACCTTTAACTTCTTTGCCGTCTATTTGGTAACCAATATTATTTTTGGCAGCAGACCAATTTGCGGGATCAGAATTGTCAGATGTGACATCACATAATACAATACTTGCCCCATTACCATTTGTACCATCAGATGATGATGGCCAAGGCGCAGATGTCCCATAAGTCACAGCATCTAGTTCGATGCCATTGGCATCATTAATCTGTACTAATTCTCCACTATTTTTTAGACCTCCTGATATCCATTGGAAACAAGTTTTACCAAATACATTTTGCATTGCTTGTGCATTTACAGCAATACAAATGTAAGCTTCTGCATCTATGGAATCGTTCCCAAATATATATTCAAAACCTACAAATGAAGTCCCTGTAAGGTCATAACTGGCAGCACCGGCGTTATAAATTTCTATGTATTCTAAAGAATCAATACCAGCTTCAGGTGGATTATATGAAATCTCAGTAATAATTAATTGTGCAGATAATGAAAAAATTGCTGCTATTGTAAATAAAAGAGTGTAAAGTGGTCTCATTTGATAAGTTTTGATTGATAATGGATGAATGACAAAACCAACATCTATGTATTGGTTATTATTTTTGGGTAAGCAAATATAATAATAATTGCCATCAAATTATCTCAAATTCAAGGAATGGTTATTTTTTTATCACAAAGTCAATGATGCAACCAAATATTTAGTTTTAATTCTGACTAGAGAAGTAGAACAGATTAACAATTTGTTTGCACCTAAATATGAATTGATTTAAAACAGTACTTCCGTTATATCAAAACCGTCTCCACAATCTCCAAACCATATCCAATAAGACCCACCCTTTTCTTGGGGTGATTACTTAATAACTTGATTTTATTAATGCCTAAGTCTCTTAAAATCTGAGCCCCAGTACCAAAATCTCTTTGTTCTTCTGATGGTAGGGGATCATTGTTAGGATTGGTGTCTAGGCTTTTTAGTTTGTCTAAAATGGATTGTGTTTTTTCTCCATGTCTCATATAGAGTAGTGCTCCACGACCTTCGGCAGCTATCTTTTCCAGCGATGATTTTAAGGATTCTGCATAGCCGTCGAAGAGCATGCCTAGTACATCTCCAGTTTCAGAATTAGAATGTACTCTGACTAACGTCGGGTCATCCGTATTTACATCACCCATTGTAAGAGCCAAATGTATGTCGTTAGTTGTCGTTTGATTGTACGCTATGACATTAAATATTCCATATGGTGTTTCGATCTGAGTCTCATATTCTCTTTCGATGATCCGCTCTGTCTTCATTCGATAAGCTACAAGATCTTTTATACTTATGATTTTTAAGTCATGCTTATCAGCAATCTTTAATAGTTCTGGTAGTCTAGCCATGGTACCATCATCATTAAGTATTTCTACCAATACTCCAGCCGGGAAAAAACCAGCCATTGTAGCTAGATCGACACTAGCTTCTGTATGTCCAGTCCTTCTTAAGACTCCTCCTGTCTTTGCAATCAGAGGGAATATGTGACCTGGCCTTGCAAAATCCGTTGCTTCAATATCTTTACTGGTCATTGCCTTGATGCCAGTAGATCTATCATATGCCGATATACCTGTGGTACATCCCTGTCCAATAAGATCAATAGATACTGTAAATGCTGTATGATGTAAAGCTGTATTTTCTCTTACCATAAGGTTAAGACCTAACTCTACTGCTCTTTTCTCTTGAATTGGAGTACAAATCAATCCTCTACCGTGGGTAGACATAAAGTTAATGATATCTGACGTGATACTTTCTGCAGCACAGACAAAATCTCCTTCGTTTTCTCTATCCTCATCATCTACAACTATAATGACTTTGCCTGCTTTGATGTCAGCAATTGCTTCTTGGATTGTATTGAGATTAATTTCTAGTTCTGCTGTTGTAACTTGTGATTCTACCATAATGATGTAACTGTTTTAAGGCGGATTTTGTTTTTATTCCGCAAAGATCGTATTTAATTTGTTAATTGAATTGTCCCAGCTGTATTCCTTTATAATAAATGCTCGACTTTCTTTCGATATTGAATCGTAAAGTTGAGGATCATCTAATAATCTGTAAATTGCTTTGGCAAATTCTCCTTGGTTATTTGCTATTAATATGTGTTGTTCAGGTTTTGCCCCAATAGCTGCATTTACTTCAGAAGTGGTGATGCACGGAGTGCCCATAGCCATTGCTTCAAGTATTTTATTTTGCTGTCCAGTGCCGTTATACAAAGGAGCTACGAGAATTTTACAAGAGGAGTAAGCTTCCCTTATATCATCAACCCAACCGCTAACATCTACATGCTGCCCAGCCAGGTTTTTAACTTTATTGTGTGGTCTGGCTCCAGCTAGCAAGACTGATAAATCTTGTTCATATAATCGTTGATAGGTCGGTAAGATGTCATTAATTAGATTCATAGCAGCATCTACGTTTGGCAAATATCCCATATTACCAATAAACCCGAGATCAAATTTCTTAGACTTCTTTATGGGTTTAAAATAGTCAAAGTCTATCCCATTGGGTATGATTTCTACCTTTCCTACTTCTAATAAATCTGCATCTTGTTGGGAGATAATGCAATGCCCTTTAAATACTTTATAGATAGATTTTTCGTAGGATTTGGTCCTTTTAGCTTCTAAATTATATAGTGGCTTTGCTAAAATGGACGAAATCGTAGCTCTCCTTTCCATTCCAACCCCATAAGCATCCATGTAGTCAATGATTGCAGGAGTATTATTGTTGACTATGTAAGGAGCCATTCTGATAAGTTGACAATATAACAAGTCTGGGGTTAAGGATTTTGTATCCCTTAAAATTTTATAGTGAAACCTCTTAACATAATTAGAGGATACCAAAAAAGGAAGTTTTTTACCTGTACTAAGTAGGATGCTTTTTATTCTAGTAAAAATATTTATTCGGTGTACAGTAATGGCTTTACAGTATTGTTGGACTTCATCGTAATCTTCTTTACTTACTTTTACATCAGATAATGCATAGAGATGTATCTCGTTAGATTGACTTAGTTTTTTAATCTGATGGTACAACCTGAGTTTATCCCCACGTTCTGTAGGGTATGGAAATCTAGAAGATAGAACGAAAATTTTCAATTATGCAAATCTCTTAGCTGGAAAAATATCCTTAGTTTCTCTGCTGTAAGTGTAAAAACCTTCACCAGATTTTCTACCCAATTTACCTGCAGTAACCATATTTACTAAAAGTGGACAAGGAGCATATTTAGGATTGCCAAAGCCATCTTGTAATACTCTTAATATTGACAGACAAACATCTAATCCTATAAAATCTGCCAACTGAAGTGGACCCATTGGATGTGCCATACCTAATTTCATAACAGTGTCGATTTGCTCTACTCCTGCTACGTTTTCATAGAGAGAATATATAGCTTCATTGATCATTGGCATCAAGATTCTATTGGCAATGAATCCAGGGTAGTCATTGACCTCTACAGGTATTTTACCTAATTGTTTAGACATTTCTACAATCTTATGGCAGACTGCTTCATCAGTGGCGTAACCCTTGATGATTTCAACCAATTTCATGACAGGCACAGGATTCATAAAGTGCATCCCGATTACTTTGGTTGGTCTATTAGTGGCACTTGCTATTTTCGTTATACTTATAGAAGAAGTATTGGTAGCCAATATGCAGTCAGCTGGACTGTGTTCGTCCATGTCTGCAAATATTCTAAGCTTTAGATCTTCTCTTTCTGTTGCAGCTTCTACAACTAATTCTGCTGAGGCTACTGCTTTTGGCAAATCCGTGAATGTTGATATATTGGCAAGTGTTAGATCTTTTTCGGAAGCAGATATTGCTTCTTTGGCAACCATTCTATCCAAGTTTTTAGCTATAGTAACCATTGCTTTGTCTAAGCTTTCTTGTGAAATGTCGCAAAGATTTACCTTAAAACCATTCATTGCAAAAACATGGGCAATACCATTTCCCATTGTACCAGCTCCAATTACAGATATATTTTTCATTTAAGTATGTTTGATGTTTGAGCGACAAAGGTAGTAGAATGAGATTTGAAAAGGGAAATTATCAAACAAAAATCTTTCCTTCATAAGGTGGAATGATTCTTTTAGTCATTAAATGGTGTAAAAATGTGTCTACACCTTTCTCTCCTTTGTTACCTAATTCTATAGAATAGTCATTGACATATAACCCAATATGAGCCTTCATGACTGACTCTTCCATCTCTTGAGAATACTGCTTTACAAAAGGCAATGTATCCTCCTCATGCTCGAAAGCATACATGACAGATTGCTTTATTAACGATTCTATTAACAACTTCTCTGACACGTTATAACTACCTTGGATACAAATCCCACCTAAAGGGATAGGACTTTGCGTAGTTTGTTCCCAATATTCTCCTAGGTCAGCGACTTTTGATAAGCCTTTACTTTCGTAAGTAAATCTACTTTCATGGATAATTAATCCTAAATCGTATGTGTCGTCCAATACTCCTTTTTCAATATTAGAGAAAAGCACTTCTTCTTTATTGGTTAGGTCAGGGTAGGCGAGGGTACAAAGTAAATTTGCAGTCGTGTTTTTACCTGGAATAGCTACTTTTAACTTAGAAGGATCTGACCAGTCTATATCTTTATTAGCGATTAATAATGGGCCACAGTTGCTACCTAAAGCGCCACCGCTTCGCATCATTTCGTATTGGCCAAGCAATTGAGCAAAACTGTAATAACTGATTTTAGTAATATCAATACTCCCAGCAAAAGCCAGTCTATTTAGTTCTTCCACATCTGCAATAATCCAATCAAATTCAACCCCAAAAGTGTCAATCTTCTTATTGTATAATGCGTCGAAAATGAAGGTATCATTAGGACATGGCGAGAAACCGAAAGTATATTTTTTTGGCATATTTACTCTAATGTTTTTGTTATTCTACATTTTACTTAAGCTTACAAAATGTCTTTTGCAAAATTTTGTTTGCCCCAACCCTAGAGTGATGCACTGAGCATTGCCGAAATCGGAGGCAAAAAGCTAACTCATAACCTTTAACTCTTAACTTAAAACTAATAACTATTAACTCTTAACTATCAATTATCAACTTTCCTCCTTCCCTGCAGAATTAATCCTATCATAATAACTAATGCACAGCCAATAAAGTTGAGCCATAAGTAGCCGATGACATCTGCATAGAAAATAGCAAAAATAATAGCCTCTGTGATAATGGCTGCTATGAAAACCGCTTTACCTTTGATCTGCTTAAAGAAAAATCCAGCAAGGAAAATCCCCAAAATTGTTCCATAGAACAAGGATCCAATTATATTGACAAACTGTATCAAATTTTCGAATAACATACAAATGGAAGCAAACGCTATCGCAATGATGCCCCACATTATAGTAAACAATTTAGTGCTGTTAACATAATGAGTGTCGGATCCTTTAGAGTTGAAGTTGGGTTTGTAAATATCTATTGTGGTAGTACTCGCCAAGGCATTGAGTTCTGAGGCTGTTGATGACATAGCTGCACTAAATATCACTGCTAGCAATAAGCCAATCAGCCCTGTAGGTAGATATTTTAGTATGAAACTTATGAATACATAATCTTTGTCATTTGTCTCAGCAGCAGGTAGGGCAGTTTTGATCACTGTTTTTACTTGATTCCGAATGTCTTTTTCTTTTGAAAGATAATTTTCAATCGTACTTTTATCTGGTTGGCTATTGTTGCTAAGATATGCTATCCTTTGACTGACCAATCCATCATATTCAGATTGTAAATTTTGCAAGGACTCTGCATAAGCTGTTGATTCTACCTTGTCAAGAGTAGCTTGATTAAAAAATACTGGCGCTTGATTGAATAGATAGAATACGAAAACCATCACACCTGTCAGTAAGATAAAAAACTGCATTGGTACTTTTAGAAGGCCGTTAAAAATCAAACCTAGACTGCTTTCCCTGACTGATTTGCCAGCCAAATATCTTTGCACTTGGCTCTGATCGGTACCAAAATAGGCTAACATCAAGAAGAATCCACCAGTAAGACCTGACCAGACCGTATATTTATTGGATGGGTCGAGGCTAAAATCTAGAATCTCCATCTTGCCTGACTGACCAGCAAGTTTCATACTATCTACAAATCCCACTCCCTCAGGCAATAAACTGAGTATGGTCCAGAAAGTAATAAACATTCCCACCATGATGACAAACATCTGCTGCTTTTGTGTTACCGATACAGCACTCGTACCACCAGAAACAGTATATATGATGACGAGTATCCCAATAATTATATTTAAAACATTGAGATCCCAACCTAAAATGGTAGATAATATTATGGCTGGAGCATAAATCGTAATCCCTGCTCCTAATCCTCTTTGAATTAAGAAAAGACTCGCTGTCAACACCCTTGTTTTTCTATCAAACCTACCTTCTAAATATTCATAGGCGGTATAGACTTTCATCTTATGATATATGGGTATAAAGACAAGACAGATCACCACCATTGCCAAAGGAAGACCGAAGTAAAACTGGACAAAACCCATACCGTCAGAGTAGGCTTGCCCTGGTGTAGACATAAATGTAATGGCACTGGCTTGTGTAGCCATTACCGACAAGCCTATGGTCCACCAATTGCTTGTTTCACTTCCTTTGATAAAAGAATTTACAGTCTGTGGCCCTCTAGTTTTCCACAGTCCATAGACTACGATAAAAACCAAGGTTCCAATCAATATTGCCCAATCTAATGTTTGTAAACCCATCTATACAAAAACTTTCATTATGCAATAAAAAGCGATTATATATATAATATTTGCAATCAAGACCAGAGTGAATTTCTTCTCCCAATGATTAGTAAGATATTTTATAAAATTGGTCATTTAAGGTCTTTCTACTTTACCTAAAGATAAGATATTGGCAAATAATCTATAGGCTCCAGGCACACCTGCAGGCAACTCTCTAAACCAGCTAATACCAGTGTATACAAAGTAGCCCTTGCCGTATTCTGCTATCAATAATCCTCCATCTTTAGGATCTTCATCAGGATCATTGGCACTTAAGATCGCAGTATATTCTGGTGCCCATTCGTCAGCATAGTAAAGCCCTCGCTCTTGTACCCATCCGTCAAAATCTGCTGGAGTTATTTTATTTGGATAGTTCATTACTTCATGATCTGGCTTTAAAATTCGCATCTCTGCCTCTTCTACTGAGACCCTATCTCTTGATATCTGGATAGGGTAGGGTCCTATATTGTCCACATTAAGACCTCTGTTGGTATTATATTGAACTACCATAGTACCTCCTTGATTGACATACTCCATGAAAATGTTTTGTTTAAATTTGATGCCATCTAATGTATTGTAAGCTCTGACTCCAAGCACCAATGCATCGTAAGACTTGAGTGATTCTAAATTGACCTCTTCTAACGTTAACTCTGCAACATTGTAACCTATTTGTCTCATAGACTGAGGCACTTCATCACCTGCTCCCATAATATAAGCTATTCTGTTTCCTGCTTTTTTGATGTCGATATTTACCATTCTTGATTTAGCAGGCATCAATACAGTCTGCAGTGGTATATGGTCGTAATCAATTTTTATTACTCTCTTATCGTATTTCTTTCCATTGACTTCAGCAACAGGGATGGCAACAACATCGGATGCAGTCTTAGGAGGTGTTACTTCAAAAGTATAGGTTCTACTTTCTCCTTTTTCTGATAAACTAAATTCGTGATTAAGAGGACTTACTTTCCATCCTTGTGGAAGAGGAAGCCTCACCAGTCCGTTTTGATTTGCAGCACCACTTGTAACGATTACATTTATTTTTTTCATTGTATTATTGGCAAATACATAAACTTTATCTTGCACATCTACAAATACCTCAGGAGTAATTTCGAATGGTTGAAATACCTCGCCATTTTTAGAACTATTATATTTATATTCAAGGGGTTTTACAACCTTAAAAGGCTTTCCTTCTATTAAAAATTCGAAAGTTACGTTTATTGGCCTTGGAGTTTCTGGTAGTCCGATAAGAGTTGGGTCATTTACTTTGTACATGCCTAGGCTGCCTGTTTCTTCTAACCAATATGGTGCTGTATAGTGAGCATCTTTAGCAATGGTGTATTCTAGATTTTGATAATAAGAAGTATTATCTTCCATCTTTACTTGTAAGCTAGTATCCTTTCCTACTGGCATTGCATGGATTCTAGTTAAGACTACGTCACCCTTTAACCTTTTAGTTACCTCAGTATTTATTGTAATAGTTGATCCTGGAGTATTAGACGATGTATAAGCTATTACCTCGATGTACATACCTAAAGCAGAAGCAATTATTTCTTCTAACTCTTGCTTTTTTCGCTGCTTCCAAAAATCATCTTTTATTTCATCTAGAAGTCCATATACCGCCATTAATCTCTTAATAGAACTAGCAGGATTGCTGAAACTGAAATTTTTCATTACTTCATCCATAAGTGGTTTGATTTTATCTCCACCTTGTACTCTGGTCCAAGTAGTATTAATTCCATCAAATATATTTTCTCGATTGGCGGGCATGTCTCCTTTGAGTAATTTTACATATTCTAACTGAGACCCTCTATCACCTGTGCTACCAAATCCTTGACATTTATGATTACTCCTAGACTCGGCCGCAATCTCATTATTAGACTTGCCTAACAGAGGGTAATATGTTCCGATGTCCACTGACAACATATCAGATTTGTCAGCTTCATCAAATTTTTCTCTACTGCCATAAAACCACCAGCTTGTATTAAAAAACAATCTTCTGGGCTCCCAAGTATCGACATATTTTAGTTGTTCAGGATATGCTTTTGGGTCAGAAGCTGCTTCAAATAATTGGTGAGACAACATAGCAGATGCAGTGTGATGGCCATGGGTACGTCTATCACCAGAGTGGTCAAATCTATTGATGATCACATCCGGTCTTAACTTACGGATCGCCCAAACTACATCATGTTTGACCAAGTCATCATCCCAAATATTGATCGTTTCCTCTGGGCTTTTAGAATACCCAAAGTCATTGGCTCTGGTAAACATCTGATGACCGCCGTCTGTACGACGAGCAGCAAGTAACTCCTGTGTCCTGATGACACCTAATAATTCTGATATTTCTGGTCCGATTAGGTTTTGGCCTCCATCACCTCTTGTCAGTGATAGGTAAGTCGTAAAAGCATTTGCTTCATTTACTAGATAAGAAATCAAACGAGTATTTTCATCATCAGGGTGAGCTGCAACAAATAGTGCATTTCCAAGAAAATTAAATTGCTCTAAAGCTTCATAAATCTCACCAGATGTCATCTGTTTTGACTCTTGTGCATTGATGAATAATGGTGTTAAAAGTATAAGAGCAATGATTCGTTTACAGAAAGTCATATTTAAAAATTTGTAATTTGAACAGCAAATATAGTTTATAGTTTAGACTTGCCTACTGATGGTAGATATAATGTGATGGATGGACGGTAGAATTAAGTTTTTGGGGGAGATTTGGAGACTTCAATCTACGAATCAGTCAGAATTGATAAAACAAGAAAAATTTACTATTTTTAAAAATTAATATTTCTTAAAGGCAAAAACTTTATTTATATTATTATAAATAATCTTAAGAAGTATGGCTCAATATTAGGAATATGGAGTGGCTTCTATTAAGAGTCTTCAAAAAATCTTAGGTGCAGAATCTAAAATTATTGAGTTGAATTATACTGCTGTTTCCTATTCTAAGGATATTTTGAAGAGGACTATTAACAAAAGGTGTAGTGAAAATTAAGAGAATTATTAAATTCATTCAAGACTCAAATAAAATAACATAGACTTTTTGATTTCTAATTTATATAAAAAAGGTGTAATTTTATTGAAATTTATTTATCTGAATGAAATGATGGAAGTTGATATATCGATTGTTAAATATGATAAAAATGAATTTTTTTAAAAAGAGAGATTAAGTTTAATTATGAATATTGGAGCAAAACTTGATGAGGCACATTTCAGAGCAAGGCAGAATAAATGGTTACACTATTTTGCAATTTTCTGTCGTGTTACTCTCGCTGCTGGATTTATACCATCAGGAATGCAAAAAGTTTTTGGTGAACGATTCACTACATTAGCTATAAATCATCCAATGGGTAACTTTTTAGAAGCATTTCATCATACTGGCTATTATTATCCATTTGTAGGGTATATGCAAGTACTTGCTGCTGTTTTATTACTGATACCTCGTACAGCAACAATCGGGGCTTTTATCTACTTTCCAATTATTTTGAACATCTGTATCTTATCCCTAGCTGTGCGGTTTGATGGATCTCAAGTCACAGCTCCGTTAATGGTGTGTGCAGTACTTTTTCTTCTTTGTTGGGACTATCACAAATTTAAAAATATATTCCCATTTAATTATACTGCTTCGCAAACTCAATTACCAACTAAGGATGAATTATCTAAAAAAAATCCTTTCAAATTTTTTGCAGGTGTTTTTGCTGTTATTCTTTTAGTAGCGATACATCCAAGATGTTTTTACAAGATAATGCCTAGAAACACGATTTCTGATTGCATAACGCAATGTGATGGGGAGAATGATGAAAAGTGTAATAATTTTTGTGACTGTATTCACAAAGAAGGTAATTCTCTTGAAAAGTGTTTGGACATATATAACAAAAAGACCAAAAATAGTAAACCAATTAACTAATAAGATGAGTGGTGTAATGATAGGGTATTCTTAAATCCAGTTAGAAGTTGTTTTTTTAATAAAAAGCAAGGGTTAAAAGGTTAAACAAAAATTTTAAAACAAACATAAATTAAAATGAGCAAAGAAGAACTTAAGAAGTTATCAATCGTCAAACTGAGAAAAAAAGAAAAAAATGTCAAGACCTTAGCCTATATTTTCGTACCTGTGATTTTAGGATTACTATATGCCAGTTTCGATGATTACATTGGTGGAGGAGAAATTGATTCTTCCTTATCAATAATTGCAATTTGTTCTATTGGTGGATTTGTAAGTTTGCTGCCTGAATTAAAAAACATCAATGAAGAATTAAAATCAAGGAGTTAAACTTAAAAATAGTCTTGAAATGCAGATCAAGTTGAAAGAGTTATTTTTATTCTCTAACTGAATATGTATTTCGAGCTGGATTTAGCTGATAAAACAAAAGAAACTGTTCTTCTAAAACAGCAATAAATTGTCGCTAAATTGATTGCTTCAAAAAGAAAATTATATGAAAAGCCGAAATAACACGATTTTAGTAATTCTATTTTATTTCCTTTTAAGCTGCAACCAGCAGACCCCTCAAAGCATACTCTATATAGATAAAGATCTGCCTTCAATAGAGCCAAAAATATTTGCACAAGACTTAATAACGAAAGATTCAATTTCAGAATTTGGATCTGTATTTAATGCAAAAGGAAATGAATTTTTCTTTGCAATTGACTCAGCAGGAAAATCAAAAATCAAGTATACAAACATACAAAAGGGGCATTGGATTGAACCCTTCACAGTGTTTTCGGATACTAATTATAGCTTCAATGACCCATTTCTCTCACCAGATGAAACAAAACTCTATTATATTTCTGATCTGCCACGAAACGATCAGGACACAATTAAAGATTATGACATATGGTATTCTGAAAGAATCGGTGAGAAGTGGTCACAACCTATAAATGCAGGGCTAAATATCAACTCGGATGATAATGAGTATTATATGTCATTTACAAATGATGGGAGCATGTATTTTGCTTCTAATAAAGAGAGTGGTGACAACAGAAAGCATGACTTTGATATTTACAAATCTCAATACATGGATGGAACATTTTTAAAACCACAAAAACTGAGTAATGCTATTAATTCAAAAAGATATGAAGCTGATGTGTTTATTGCACCAGATGAATCTTTTATCATCTATTGCTCAGCCAGAAAATCGGGATTAGGAAAGGGAGACTTATACATCAGCTTTAAAGATGAAAAAGATAGGTGGACTAAGTCGATAAATATGGGAGAGCCAGTTAACAGTAAAGAACACGAACTTTGTCCTTTTGTGAGTAAAGATGGAAAATTTCTTTTCTACACAAGTAATCAGAATATTTATTGGGTAAGCTCAACAATCATAGACTCTATAAAAGTAAGAAACTAATAACAATGGAAAGTTGCAGACTAAGTATATGCTTTAGTCTACATTGCATTAGTAGGTTGAAGCAGAGATTCGGCAGAATTTTTTCATAAATGATTGATGGGTATTTACAATCAAATAAGTCAATTGAAAAGAACAGTAACGAACTTAATTTTACTTTATTAGAGGTATATCAATTGTGAATGTGTCACCTTTTTGTGCTTGGC
The DNA here is from genome assembly GCA_037968395.1 of Saprospiraceae bacterium. Taxonomy (GTDB): domain Bacteria; phylum Bacteroidota; class Bacteroidia; order Chitinophagales; family Saprospiraceae; genus JADKBO01. The sequence continues at coordinate 22,997 of JBBKVK010000068.1, forward strand.
TTATTGCCATTTCAAAAAAAAAATGTAACTTTATTCAATATTTACCTGACGCTAAAAAATGGGAAAATGAAAAATGCTAGACGTGTAATTGAATCCAGTTTTAATGTATAAATAAAACATGATGAATAACACACCTATTGATCAGATATACAATGAAACCTTTTCAGGTTGCACTTTTTTTTATAGAGATACAAGTTTAACTAGTGATCTTATAGATAGATATAAACTTAGTCAAATCTTACTCGAAAGAGGATTTACTGATTTGTCTTCTAAAGGAGGAGGGTTATCCTCAAACCTTAGATATTTGGTGGCTTCTTCTAGAGGAAAAAACTTGTCAGCTCTTAACCCTAATTCAGGTGAGGCTGGACATATTTTAATAGCAGCAAACGCTTATTACAAGGTTTTAGATATTTACAAAATTGAAAATAAAACACAAATTCTACTTTTGCATATTTCTAAAAATTCAATTGAACTATTTAGAAATTCTAAATCAAATATCGAAGAAGAGATAATAGGAAAGGCTCGAAAATTATTTGAAACTCAAATTGATACTCCTGCAGTAAAAGGGCTACAATCAAAAGAATGGGTTGAAAGGACAAAGTTACCTTTGGGCATGAACGACCAAGGAGAATTTTTTAGACAAGGCCCTATGGCTAGCTCATTTAGAAGGGATGTCAATAATGACAAGAGCCCTAATAAAGATAAGCCTTGGTGGAAAATTTGGTAGATCTTAGGATAAATGTATTAGTAGTTTGTAGTCGTAATAAATGGAGGAGCAGGACGGCAGAAACTATTTTTAAAAATGATAACTCCATTTTTTTGAAATCAGCTGGAACTTCAAACAGTGCAGAACGAAGAGTTACCAAAGATTTGATAGATTGGGCTGAGCTGATTTATGTAATGGAAGATAAACATAAAGCAATTATCGAAACCAAATTTGGCAAGGGAATCAAGCCTATTATTGTCCTTAATATCCCAGACGAATATCAATACATGGATGAAGAATTAATACAAGAATTAGAATCATCAATCAAGCCCAATAGGGATATGTTATAATTGTATAACTTAGTTGTGTCAAATCAATAAATAAAAATGAAATATGAATTTTCAAATTAGAGGCCTTGATCATAAATTATTTGAACCCATGTTCGCTATGAAGGACGAAGAGCTTTTAAAAATTGGTGGTTTAAAAATGATTGTAGATGAAAATCCGGGGTATCCATGCAGAGTGAGTTTGGAAGATGCCAATGTAGGAGAGGAAGTGATTCTAGTACCTTTTGAACACCATAAAACGAACTCTCCTTACCAAGCTAAAGGGCCAATATTTATCAGAAAAGGAGTAAATCAAAATGAATTTGATATAAATGAAATACCCAAAATGCTTAAACATAGACTTCTTTCATTTAGAGGATATGATACAGGAGGGATAATGAGATCGGCAAAAACAGGGGAAGGAGAAAACTCTAAATCCATTGTGGAAGAAATGTTTATGATGAATGAAATAAAATATATCCATATTCACAATTCAAGCCCAGGATGTTTTAATTGCGAAGTGAATAGAGTATAACCTAAAAATCTAGAATGAATTTTTTATTCCGATCTCAAATTGCTGCAAAATAAGGTGTTTCAATCATTTTTATTCCTTCACCAAGTTGATCACTTGACTTACAGTCATAGCAATGCTATGATTCAATCAGTAAAAGTGCTTATTTTACCAGCCTGACCAGCAGGCATGTTGCACATAGAGCTCTCATAACGAAACTCATTTTAGATATTTAGGAATAAAGTCAAATGTTGATCAGAACAGCTCTAAGCAATATGGCGGAGATCCTCCAGTTAGAAAGGCGGAAAGCCCTACGTACGAATCTTGCATTTCCGTTGATAAGGTGATTGTTAAAAGTATTTAAAAGACAATTGGTTTCGAAAAAAAAGAGCACAGTTATTAACGAGGCACTTTGTTAATCTTGATCGGTCTCTATAGGCTAAATAGAAAAAGGAAAGTAAAATCTACTTAGAAGGATTAATTAACTCTTAAAAACTCAGAAAAAAAAATAGAGACTTTCTCAAAAAGGAAAGTCTCTATTTTACTTTTAAAGGCCCTAAAGATATATCAGGGTTAACTTAGAAAGCCTATCTTTTTGAAGCAGGAATTACTAGTGCGGTAACTGTTACTGTTCTTATAAATCTTCTCTTAAACATTGTATTTAGTTTTATAATTATTTAATCAATTTTGTAATATTGTGCAAAGGTGCAATTAATAAACACACGAAACAATAGTTTGTTTAATTAATTATTAACTAATTTAAATTTACGGAAGCCTTTAAAATTAATACCACACAGAATAAAATTCTTTCATAATCAATAGGCGGTAAATATTTGTTGTAAAAAGTATATTAGGTCAATTGCTCCATCTGAGGATAGAGTCATCCAACATATATACATATATTTACATATGTAAGACACTCTAAAAACTTTAACGTTTTTTTAGCAATTTTTGTCTCTTTTTATAGTCAATAGTGAAATTACGTAGCTTTATTACTTTCGAGTTTAGAAATAGCTAGAAAGCTTTTACGAAGGATAAACAAATTTCTACATAATATGTAACCTCAGAATCAGCTATTTTTGAAAGGAATTGACTTTAAGTTTGACCGCCGAAAACGAAGTTTCGTTATACCCTTGAAAATATCTAATACAAATTATGAATACAAGAAGATGGTTGATGGTATTTATTTTTCTAGCATTGTTCCTAAAGAAAAAGATGTCAGATTCTATTTTTATCCTGCAGTATACTCATCCTCAAGAATTTGAATACCTTTCTGAAAGATCAAAGAAGCTTAGAAAAGGGAAGTCTTGCTTCCATGTTAAGTACTTAAATGAAGAACTTGAGAGTGAAATAAAAGACATGGTTTGCAAAGCAATTGATGTATATAAAAGAGACGGTTTGTTAATGTAATAATTTCTCAAAGTTTGAAATAGAGAGCGGATTTAAGAATAGTCCTAAACAAGAATATCTTATATTTGTACAAAATGAGAAGATGAGAAGAATTATTGCAAGTTTGATCTGTGTATTGATAAGTTTATCTGCCATGTGCCAATTGGTTATCAATGAATTGGACTGTGATACTCCGGGCATTGATAATTTGGAGTTTTTGGAGCTGTTATCTGATACTCCTAATTTTCCTTTGGATGGATATGTCGTGGTGTTTTTTAATGGATCAGACAATGGTGGAAATTCGAGTTACTTTACAATAGATTTAGACGGGTATGTTACGGATGTTAATGGACTATTGTTGATAGGTAGCAATTCGGTAAGCCCAGTGCCTCAGTTTTTAATCCCTGAAAACACCATCCAAAATGGAGCAGATGCAGTGGCCATTTATCAAGGAAGTGATCTTAACTTCCCAGACCAAACGGTAGCCACTATTGAAAACTTAATCGATGTCTTAATCTATGGTACAGCGGATAGTGATGATTTAGATATGATCGAAATCTTTAAGGCACATCCAGATTTTAATGATATTCAACAAATTGACGAAGGGTCCGGTAATAATACCAATTCTATCCAGCGAAATAATGATGGTACGTATACTTCAAAGGTGCCAACACCAAGGCGGTTAAATGATGGGGGAGGTATAGAACTTAATGGCATCCAGATCACTATTGCAGCAAATCAGTATGTGGAGGGAGAATCTTTTGATATACTTTTCAAAACCGAAGAGAATGTATTAGAAAACCTAAACTTTACCGTTAGTTTAAATGATTTTGCTTTTAACAACGCAGACTATTCTGGATCTACCTCCTTGACAATAGCTGTAGGACAAAATACAGTAAGCACTACCATCCAGTTAATTGATGATACCAACGATGAAGGAGATGAAGTAGCAGTGGTTCGTATATTGAACTTACCGCAACAATTTTTGGCTTTAAATAATAATGTACAAATACGAATTGTAGATAATGATTATGTAGTGGCTCCTTATGGCATCCCTACAAATCCTACATTTGGTAAAGTTGCATCGACCCAGCCAAATGGATATTATAGCAA
>JBBKVK010000069.1:0-40721 GCA_037968395.1 Saprospiraceae bacterium
CCTTATACCTTATACCTTATACCATATACCATATACCATAAACCATAAACCATAAACCATATACCATAAACCTTATATCCTTACTCCTTTATCGCAGCAACTCCAGGCAACACTTTCCCTTCAAGAAACTCTAACATTGCCCCACCTCCTGTCGAAACGTAGGATACTTCGTCTTCTAGACCAGCTTGATTAATGGCAGAGACACTGTCACCACCTCCAATGAGTGAATAGGCTCCTTTTTTAGTTGCATCTGCTACCGCTTGAGCTACACTAAATGTACCATCTGAGAAAGCTTCAAATTCGAATACTCCCATTGGACCATTCCATAAGATGGTTTTTGAGTCTAAGATTACTTTTTTATAAGCTTCTATGGCTTTAGGTCCAATATCTAAACCCATCCATCCATCTGGTATTTGGTTGCTTTTTACGATGTTTGTTTTGGCATCTGCTGCAAACTTGTCTGCTATTTTTGAGTCTTCTGGCAAGTGTATCTTGCATCCATTTTTAGAAGCTTTGTCCAATGTTTTAAGGGCTAGTTCTAAGTGTTCGTCTTCGCACAGTGAATTGCCAATTTTACCGCCTTGTGCTTTTAAGAATGTATAAGCCATTCCTCCTCCGATCAAGATATGATCTGTCAAGTCGATCAATTTATCCAATAGCAGGATTTTATCTGAAACTTTAGCACCACCTACAATCGCTGTGACTGGCTTAACAGGATTGTTTAATATCTTATTACCATTAGCAACTTCAGCATCCATTAAAAACCCAAAGTCCTTATGATCTCTATCGAAATAATTTGCTACTGTTGTAGTGGAAGCATGGGCTCTGTGTGCAGTACCAAATGCATCATTGATATATATATCTGCAAGCGATGCCATTTCTTTTGCAAAATTAGCATCACCGTCTGTTTCTTCTTTATAGAATCTCGTGTTTTCAAGTAGGATAACATCGCCTTTTTTCATTTTAGCCACTGTATCCTTTACTTCTTTACCAATAGTATCGGGTACAAATTGAACTTGAGTACCTAATAATCGACTAAAGTCCTTGATTAAATGTTTTGTCGAATATTTAGCGTTATCCTCACCTGGTTTTGGTCGTCCTAAATGAGTACAAACGATTAGCGATCCTCCTTTTTCTAAAATAAACTGTAGGGTAGGGATGGCTTTTTCTATTCTAGTGAAATCAGTGATGTGCAGTTCTTTATCAAAAGGAACATTGAAATCTACCCTAACGAGTACTTTTTTATTGTTGAAGTCTAAGTTTTGCATGTAATTATAATTTTAAACAAAAGTAAGTAAATTCATAGGAATTATTCATGTCCTTTTTGCTCAACCACTTTATCAATTAGAGTAGGGTCGGACTCGAATATCCTTGGATATGTAATGGCGACACCGTCGTGGTAAAGTTGTTTCATTTGCTTATTATCCATATCAAAAGGACGTTCATACATTTCCTTAATTGTCCTTTGACGGAATGCTTCGTATATCGTAACAGCAGCGGCTACCGAAATATTTAGACTTTGCACCATTCCTACCATTGGGATCAACATATTGCCATCACAAAGACGGAGTAATTCTTTGGATACTCCATCTCTTTCATTACCAAATATGATGGCTGTTGGAAGTGTAAGGTCTGTTTTGTAAATACTTATTGCTCCTTCGGATAGATGTGTGGCATAAACTTTTTTATACTTTTTCCTGACGGTTTGTATGCATTCGTTCATATCATGAAAGAAATGACATTTCACCCATTTCTTTGTGCCTTTTGACGACCTTTTTCCAACATACTCTTCTACAGAGTTATTCCCTTCTGTGGTATAGAGAGCGTAGATTTCATCAATACCTACCGAATCACATGTTCTCATGACAGCGCCAATATTGTGAGGGTCATGGACGTTTTCTAAAATGACAGTAAGGTCATATTGTCTCTGTCGAGCTACATCTTTAAGTTTGGTATCCCTTTCAGGTGAAAGCATGATTAAAATTTAGCTTTTTCTAAATTTACCATCAACAAATTCAATAATATAGAGATGTTTGTTTTCATAAAAATCTATTTTATCATTTGCTTCATAATTTTCATCATTGGAATTAACACCCCTGACATCAAATGAAGTTTGAAGATAAGTTTTGATTTCACCATTTATACTTGGTGGGAAATAATTTCCATATTTGCCTAATGACTCAGCCAGAAACATGATTAAATCGTGACCCTCAAATGCCTCCTTCGTAGCTAAAGCATTATAGGCATTATAATATTGTCTTCTAAAATCTTTAGCACCATAGGAGTCTTCATCGACGAAATCAGATATCGCAATTTTTATATTGAGGTTGTTGTAATAGTCAAAATTTACTTTATCTGAATCAATTAATAAAGGCATTCCATAAACATATATTTTGTTCATGCCTTTCTCTGCATTTAATTTCCTTAAAACCGAATAGACATGTGCTTCGTCTTTGAAACTATAATTAGGAACAACGAATGCTCTGATACCTTGCTCAATTTGGCCTGCAAATACGTATTCACCTAATGCCAAAGAATCTTCAGCGACAAAATGTTCCATAAAAGGATTATCCATTGTAGAATAATATGCTTGACCTGCATCTTGAAAAAACTTAAACCACGATCTGTAGTTCTTTATATCAAGACCAACCAATGCCACTTCATTGGCCCTAAAATTTTTACTCAAATGTTCTACAATTTTATTAAAGTGCTCCTTCAAGTTTGGTCTCAATTGGAGATAATATGGATTATCTTCAGTTATTTTAGAGTTACTGTACCAAGGAGAAATCACTAATGTTTTATGTTCTTTACCGAACTCTATTAATTCTGAAACAGTATTTTTATCATTAGGTGCAATGATAATGTCGTATCTGTCTGTTGGAGACAATTTCTTTTTATTACTAGCATCCATGACTGTAATATCGATATGGGTGCCTAAGTTTTGCAAATTTTTAGCTGCTAATTTTAGTCCAGCGTAATATTGTATATATGTCTCATCAGTATTACCCTCAGACATATAAGACTTAGAGTCGAATGGCATAAATAAAGCAACTTTGTACGTATTTTTGATATCAGTCTTAGGCAAACCTTTATTAGTAGATTTGTCATTGATGATTGGAGGATTTTTTTGATCTTCTACTTTAGTCCAATTTACAGTATCAATTTTAGTTTTTTCAGGCAGCTTTTCTTTGATTACCTTATCGGTATCAACTACTTGTGGCCTTTTACTAGGAATTTGCTTCTTCGTACCACAACTAACTATTAATACCAAGCAACTTAATACTAATATATATTTACTCCCATTCAATAGTCGCAGGCGGCTTAGTACTGATATCATATACAACTCTGTTTATTCCTTTTACTTGATTAATTATTTCACTTGATACTTCTGCTAAGAACTCATAAGGCAAATTAGACCATTCTGCTGTCATACCATCAGTTGAATTTACACAACGGAGAGCAATAGTACTTTCGTATGTCCGTTCGTCACCCATTACTCCTACTGACTTAATTGGTAACAAGATAGCACCTGCTTGCCATACTTTATCGTAAAGATCATGATCTTTCAGTTTCTTAATAAATATTGCATCAGCTTCTTGGCATAATTTTACTTTTGCTTTAGTTATATCTCCTAATATTCTGATGGCAAGACCCGGGCCAGGAAATGGATGACGACCTATTAAACTGTCCGAAATTCCCATAGCTCTTCCAACCCTCCGTACTTCGTCTTTAAACAACATTCGCAGAGGTTCGACTAATTTAAAACCTAATTTTTCAGGTAATCCTCCCACATTATGATGAGACTTAATTGTTACCGATGGACCAGTTACAGATATAGATTCTATAACATCTGGGTATATCGTGCCTTGGCCCAACCATTTTACATTTTCTATTTTCTTAGCATTAGCAGTGAAAACTTCTATAAACACTCTACCAATAACTTTTCGCTTTTCTTCAGGATCTGAAACGCCTTCTAATTCAAATAGAAACTCTTCATTGGCTTTAACACCTATAATGTTAAGTCCCATTCCTTTATAAGACTCCAATACAGTTTCAAACTCGTCTTTACGAAGTAATCCATTATCTAGAAATACGCAATATAAATTCTTACCAATTGCCTTATGCATCAAAGTAGCAGCTACAGTAGAGTCTACTCCTCCAGATAATCCCATTAGAACTCGGTCATTTCCAAGCTTTGCCTTCAATTCAGCAATTGTGGTTTCTACAAATGATTGGGGTGTCCAGTTTTGCTTAATGTTAGCAACCTTTGTAATGAAATTAGATAGTATTTTACTTCCTTCTATACTATGCGTCACCTCTGGATGAAACTGAATACAATAAATAGGGTGATCATAAACACCATCCTTCGACTTAAACGCAGCAACTGGTATGTCATTAGTATTAGCACAGATTTCGAAGTTGTCTGGCAAAGTATCGATGGTATCACCATGAGACATCCAAACCTGAGATTCAAGGGATACTCCATCTAATAGATCACAAGATTTTGTAATTTTCATTATTGCCTTACCATACTCCCGTTTCTCTGATCTCAGCACTTTGCCTCCTAGTTGATGTGCTGTCAATTGAGCTCCATAGCAGACCCCCAATATAGGAACCTTACCAACAATTTTATTAAGATCAAGGTATAAGGCATTTTGATCAATAACAGAAAATGGACTTCCAGATAGAATAATTGCTTGTATGCCATCTAAATCTTCTGGTAACTTGTTGTATGGATAAATCTCACAATAGACATTTAGCTCTCGTAACCTTCTTGCAATCAATTGAGTATATTGTGACCCAAAGTCTAGGATTAATAATTTATCATTCATGGCAGCAAAGATAATATTAACATTGTAAGCTTTTAATTTTTCTTGATTAGAAATTTATTATCTTTAAATCCAGTTTTGAAACCAACTCTGTCTCCAGCATTAATTTTAAAAATATCCACTATATTTACGTTTTATTAATTATTAAAAAGAATAGATATGTTAAGATTATTGATTATTATTTTCCTAGGAACTACTCTAATAGTGAGTTGCGGCAAAGATGATGAATCCGGAGGAGAAAATAATAATGTTATGACCGGCCAGATTAGAGGAGTTGATTTTACTTTTGGAAGTGCAAGGTATGGATCAATTAGCACAGATCTTTACAGGGTCATTGTATCAAACGCTGGCCCTTTATTAGTTGAACCTTGTGATTCAAATACCAAGGATATTTACATTGATTTCAAACCTAAAAAAACCACAGACAAGATTAATATGAATCCTGCAGGAGCCTCAACTGGACCCAATACTGTAGTTCACCATCACCCTGACTTTTTTGAAAATATAGTAATTGATCGAACTGGGTATTATCAAATTACAATGGAAAAGGATAGTACTCTAACTATTGAAATGGACTATAAATTTGACGATAAAAACTTTATGAAAGGCACATTTGTGGCTGCTCGATGTTTCTAAACTCTGAAAGAGATAATATAGTCATTGGATAATGATAAGTTGTTTTTTTCAAATCGACCTTGTCAAAGTTCAATGACTTTATTTTAAATATAGATAATGTCTAAGATATAAAACGCTTATTTAATAACCTTAACAACCTTACCTTTTAATGTTTTCCCTAAAAAGGGATTGTTTTTTGAAGGAGAAGCACTTGTGTTGTATTTCCATTCTTCTTCAGTATCAAATATGGTAACTGATGCTTGGTTCCCTTCTGCGATTTCATTTTGCTTAATGCCTAAAATGGCCGCTGGGCCATAGGTAAGCGACTTTATAAGAACAGAGAGAGGTAGTTTTGTACAATGTGTATTTAGTGCAGAGAATACTGTTTCTAATCCTGATGCTCCAAAGTCAGCATATTCAAATTCTAGGTCTTTGCATTCTGGATCTAATGGGCTGTGGTTACTAGATATGGCTGCGATGTTACCGTCGATTAATCCTTTTACCAAAGCTTTCTGATCATCCATTGATCTCAATGGTGGGAATACTTTAAGATTACTATCAAAACCATCAAGATCCTTATCTGTAAATATCAAGTTTAAGTATGGGACGATTGCTGAAATTTTATTTACTTTCTTGTTTTGCGACTTTATTAGATCAACTGTTTCTTTTGTTGAGATACCAAAAAGACATAGTTTAGATTCTGTGTAGTCAAGTATTGACAGTTGTTGATTAGTCATAGTAAACTCTGCCATCGAAGGAATGCCTCTTGTACCTAAAGTTGTGCTCATCGTTCCTTCGTGTATTAAGCCTCTATGTCCTAAGTTGCTATCGTATGGAGTATTAATAATCAATCCTTTAAAAGATTTAACATACTGTAATGCTCTAAGTAGAAGTCCGCTATCTTGAACACCCTTTTTATTATCAGTAAAAGCAATTGCTCCTGCTTTATGCAGATCTATTAGTTCTGATAAGTCTGAGCCTTTAGCACCTTGACTAATAGTGGCCATAGGTAGTATTGTTATATTATTGGCTTTACCTGCATTGATTACGTATTCTAATGTCGATTTATTATCAACAGCTGGTTGTGAGTTTGGAAACGGTATCAAAGTTGCAAAACCACCAATTTTTGCACAATTAGCCATCTCAGTAATTGTTTCTCGATGTTCTAATCCAGGGTCGTTGAGTTGTGCTCCGATGTCTATCCAAGAGGGAGATATGCAGAGTTTTTTTCCTTTAATAATTTCTGCTTTACCAGCTTTGAGTGATTTACCAATCGATTCAATCTTCCCTTTATTAATAATTATATCGACAGTCTTCTCATGCCATTTCGAAGCTTCGTCAATTATAGTTACATTTTTGACCAGGATCATGGTAAACTTAGTTTTTTAATAATCGAATAAATACAATTTCCAGTAGTAAAAAGAGTAATGTGGCAATGATAAACCATTTCCATAACACAATACCTCTATCTTTTTCTATCACTATTTCGTTTAATTGGTCTTGCTTACTGGCTTCAATAATGTTTACATTGCTGTTTTTAAGCGTTGAAGACAATTCATCAGCATTATATATTGCCAAATCTGACTCTCTTCTATCATAGTTAAAAGCTAAAGACCTAATTTCGTTATCATCAAGTAGCAATTTGTAAAACCCAGCTTTTTGTACTTGATCGTTGATGTCAAGTAAGACACTTTTACCGTAATTAGTTACACCTGGGATAAATTCTGCAGGACCATTAATTTTGTACACCTTTTCTCCTGCGGTACTTTCATTAGGTATTTGTATTAAATTGTCTTGTCCAATCCAATAGGAAAGAGGTTTAGGGACTCCAGTGGCCAAAGCCATTTTGTACAACATTGGTACAAATATCTCTGCATTTAATACTAGGTCATTGATATCTTGGTTGAGTGGGGCAGTACATAGGTATAAAAACCCTTGACCTACATTATTCTTTATTAGATAAGGTTTGTTGTCACGGTAACTAAGTATAACATCTTGAGCAGTCCTTTGAAATGTTGTGAGTTCAAAATTTTGTTTTGTATTTGGTAGTTTGATATTGCTTCTTAAGTTTTCGAAGACATCGTTAAATATAAACTCATCTGTATTTATTTTAGATACCTGTTTGTCAGCTTTTAATAACGACTTCAGTGTTGTTCCTCCAGTTTGACCTAAGAAACTATTGTAAGTATTCAATTCAGCATTAATACTTGGAAATACAATTACCTTTCCTCCATTGTTAATATACTGCTGTAATTCGTTAGATAGTCCAGAGGATATTGACCTAATATCATTTAATAAAATCAGATCATAATCAGGAAAAGTCTGAAACTGAATTTGCCTTAAGTCTTGGTTGGTTAAGGAAAAATAAGAAAGGCCTGAAAATAGAGCATTTAAATATCGATTGCCCGTGCCTTCATTTAGTGAAAGAACTTTCACCTCTTCATCAACATAAAAAGATATATATAATTCGTCGTCAAATTGAATAGGAAAATCATTTACTTTTACAATTCCTTCATGAAAACCTGGCCGTATTACGCTAATAGCTACAGTGTCTGTTATTGTAGAGTTTGCAGCGATATCCTTAACTCCAATAGGCTTAGTTTGCCCGTCTTTTTGAAAACTGATTTTAACACGTTCTGCAATAATATTACTCCTGTTGCTAACCTTGATGATTAAATTGTTGGTTTGATTTAATATTGGCACTGGTGATTCAAAGTATGCAGTATCTATGCTGATATTCTTTTCTTGAATTGATTGAATGGGCAAAAGATTGAGTTCGATAGATGTATCAACTACATTCTCAATATCGGTGATAGTCTTTTGGAAATCAGAAAGGATGTAGATGATATTTTCATCTTTTTTTAAGACTTGTTTTTGTCTGTTTATTGCTCTAGAAAGTGTTTTAACTTCTGGCGTTATATTAACTTCATCAATAAGACCTAATGCATCATCTTTAGATACTAATCTTTGATGTCTTCCTTCAAAATCATGAGTTAATATCTGAAATTGATCTTCCTCTTCATATGCTTTGACAATGTCACGGGCTTTAGATTTTGCAATTTCTAATAATGGAATATTCTCTCTTTCTGCATTCATGCTGGAAGAGTTGTCGATAAATAGACTAATTGCTTTTTCGCCTTTTTTAATATCCTTAGTTTTGGAGATGTAGGGCTGTGCAAAAGCAAAAACGAGAGCTGCTACAGCTAAACATCGCATAGCTAGTATCAATAAGTTTTTAAGCTTGTTTCTCGAACTAGTCTCGTCCTTGATCTCTTTCAAAAACTTAACATTAGTAAACATAACCTTCTTAAACCGTCTGAAATAAAACAGATGGATTATTATTGGAATGGCAAGGACTAATAATCCCCAAAGAAATGATGGATATAAAAATTGCATATTGGTTGCAAAAATATGTAAATTAAGTTATACGGTGCTACAATGATGTATTGAAATTATTATTATATTTAATCTTATAATGTTTACGTCTTATATGTAACAAATTACAATAGTTGATTCTTAACGAAGTGTAATCGAATTTGTTGTAAAACTTCCTGTTTCTTAATCTTACGATATGTGAGCATGAATTTGATTATTCATTATAGTAAAAGTATATTTGTCATAATAGACTCAAAATATGGAAGTATTTTTCAAAGCATTCAATACAAATTGATAAACAGTCGTTATGGATATTATATTTGTGTTAAATTTAATAGAAAAAGACAATGAAATTAATTTATATAATTTTCGTTTTAGGCCTTGGGGTGATATCATTAAATGCTCAGGGCTTTAAGGCAGCAGCTATTGGAGGTATAAATATTTCACAAATAGATGGTGATGGTTATGCTGGGTATCATAAATGGGGCTTAACAGGTGGAGCAAGATTATCCTATGAAGTATATCCTAAAATGGATGTATCTTTTGAAATGCTTTATAGTCAAAGAGGTAGTAGGAATGGAAGGAATCAACTTCCTTTAATAATAAATCTAAATTACTTAGAAATTCCATTAATTTATTCTATCAAAGATTGGTATGAAGAATCTGAAGGATATTATAAGGCAAGAGCAGACATAGGGTTTTCTTATGGTTATCTTTTTAATAGTTCCATCAATGCAGAAGGGCAAGAAGAGACTTTGAATAATATAAATACAAATGATGTAAGTTTTGTAATTGGAATAGGTTACAACTTCAATAAACGATTGGGTATGGGTTTGAGATACAGTAGATCCTTATTTAAAATGAAAAAAGATCAAAATCTTGAATATGGTGGACTTTTGGGATATTTTTTAACAGCAAGAGCAGAGTATAACTTTTAATGGTATATTTTTATAGCAAGTCTATTCAAAGGTACTTCAAATAAAATTATTGGTAAATTGCCTACCTTTGACCTAATTAAAAATTATCCAATGAATTTACGTATTAACTTTTTCTTTGTTTTTGTATTATTTTTTGTAAATTTCTCATGTAAAAGCGAGATTAAAAATGCAGAGATCCCTACTTCAGTATCTGTGTCTGAGGTACCTAATAGTCTTTCGCCAATGGGTGAAGATGTGTTTTTGAAAATGTATAATGAATGCACATTTATTGATTATATTTGGCATGATTTACCATTTAGTGTTAGCCAATCAGAAAAGGCAGCAGTACAAGCAAATGTTTCATTTATTGGTAAATTAGGAATGGAAACTACACCTGCTCACTGCAAATCAATAGGTAGAAAGTCTTACCAAATCAATGGTGATATTTTCATGGATGCTGATATCTATTTTGGCCCTGGTTGTAGTTATTATATCTTCTTAAAAGATGAAAAACCAATTTATTTAAACCAAATGACGCCTCAAGGTGATGATTTTTATAGGAGATTGTTTGAAAGTGCTATGCAACAAGGTCAAAAAATCTATGAAGGGCAACCTCAATAACCTATGAAAATTGGAATTGTAGATCTTGGGTCTAATACTTTTCATATTTTAATCTCTGAGTCAAATACGGAAGGTTCGTTTAGTGAAGTCTTTAGAGAAAGAGTCTTCGTTGGTCTTTCAGAAGGAGGAGTTGATTTGATAAAAGACGAAAAAATCAAGTTAGGTTTAGAGATTTGTCATCATTTTAAGTTAAAACTGGAACAATACGAAGTTGAAAGCTTTAAAGTAGTTGGTACTGCTGTACTCAGAAAAGCAAACAATAGGGCAGACTTTATAAAACCATGTAAATCTATATTTGGCCAGACCATAGAAATAATCGATGGAGACCGTGAAGCAGAATTAATCTATAAGGGTGTAAAACAATTGGGCTTACCAATGATAAGCTCTGTAATTATGGATATTGGTGGCGGAAGTGTCGAATATATTTGTGTGTCTCATGGTAAGATGGTTTGGAGTCAAAGTTTTTCAATTGGTGTTGGTATACTTCATACTATGTTTCATAAAAATGAACCAATTTTATCAATTGATATTTCAAGATGTAAAAAATTCATTATTGAAGTACTTGCCCCTTTAACTCAGTTTACTAATAACATTGAGATAATTGAATTGATAGGAGCTTCTGGATCATTTGAAGTAGTGAAAGATGTTTATGACTACAATCATGAAAATATTACCTATGAAGTAGCTATTTCGGATTTAAAGGAATTAGCACATAGGATTATTTCAGCTGATTACGAGGAACGAATCGCGATAAAAGGAATTCCCGAGCAAAGAGCCAAACTTATTGTTGTTGCTATGATTTTAATAGAAGTAACATTAGAAATATTATCACCTGATAAGCTAATTGTTTCCCCATATGCAATTAAAGAAGGATTGCTATCTGAATTGAATAAGTATGAGCAATGATAACATATTACCAAGTCATATTGAAAACATCATCTTTGATTTTGGTGGTGTACTATTAGAACTATATTCAGATAAAACATATCGTGCTTTATCAGACTTATTACAAATTGATTTTTCTTTTGATAACTTGCCTGCTGAAGTGGTACTCTTCTTGTATAAATTTGAAAAAGGAGAAATGAGATTTGAAACTTTCCTTTGGAACTTGCAAAGATTAAGTGCTCATAAAACACCGCAACCCAGACCTATTATAGATGCTTGGAATGCCATGTTGGGCGGATGGCAACCGTCAAAACTAGAGCTTTTAAAAACATTAAAACCACATTTTAACTTATATCTACTTTCAAATACCAATGAAACTCATCTAGATTGGGTCTATAAAGATCTCAGAGTTAATCATAATATAAATAATTTCGAATCTCGTTTTTTTACAAAAGCATATTACTCTCACCTAATTGGTATGAGGAAGCCTGATATTGAAATTTATAACTTTGTCATAAATGATAGTGGAGTGGATCCTACTAAAACGTTATTTATAGATGACAATCTCGATAATATAAAGATAGCTAGAAAGGCTGGATTAAATGTGATCCACCATAAATGCAATGACTCGTTGGATTTTCTACTTTCATTAGTTGATAACAAATAGGATAGTACAATTAGTTTAACTCTTCTGGAACTTGAATTATAGATTTTTTAATTAGGTTTTTAGTTTCTTGCATTGATCCAAACTCTGTTCTATAACGTAACCCAATACCAACTCGTTGTCTACGACTGTATACATTAATTTCGTCCAAATCATACTTTCCATAAACCTTAAGATTTAGTTTTCTGTCTTTAGTCAATGCATACCTAAATGTGAACTCTGGCACAACATAATTACTTAATCCAATCAACGACTCTCGTACATAATTACCGCCTAAATCAAAAGATAGTCTGCCATCTAAGAACCTAAATTGGTTCTTAAATTTAACTTCGATTTCAGATGGTATAACTGATACTGCACCTTGATCTATGCCTCCTAGCGATAGATTATTTCTTAATGTAATATCAAAATCTATCCCCGAGATCAGTCCATTATCCTCCAATGTTTCATTTAAAAATCTTGTTACATACGAAGATAATTGATTAGACACAAATTCACTTAAGGTATTTACACTGGCCGATTGGATAACTGATCCACTTGCGAGAACAGCTGAAAGTGTATTACTCGGAAGGAAAGTATTAAAGACGATAAGACCAAATACCTGATTATTAAGATCATTCTGGTTGTTACTAAGTAACCTTACTTTACTATCAGCATACGATTTTAAGTCTCCAGTCAGATCAGGAAACTCTAAACCAAAATTAATGGAAGGATTGTAAAGTTTATTTCCGATAATCATTTGTAGGTTAACATCTGTTCTATTTGATGCTGCTTGAATTAAAGCTGGAGTTACCAAATATTCAGCAAGGAAAAGACTTAAATCTGTCCTCACAGCATAATCAGCCTTAATATCTAAAGTAGCATTGACGGGATCACCATTCCATCTAACTTTCCCTCCTTCCCTAACGATAAATGGTTTATTAACAAATGAGAATGCAGTAAATAGATATTTTCCTTCTCTAATCTCATATTCCCCAAAGATATCAAAATCACCATTTCGATTCATACTAATCTGCAAATTACCATCACCGATACCTTCTATGATATCTCCTTTTGTTTCATCAAAAATCAAGAATACTTTGGCCTGAGGTGTCAAAACCAAATTCATTTCCAAACTTACTCCATCTATTTTTATAACATTGGGATTAGCAATTTGACCATTATCAAAATATATGGCTTTATCTATGAATTTAATAAAACTCTGATCATTTGCAGACTGAGTACTTTGGATTGGGATTTTAATTTCTGTTCCTCTAGTCGTTTGTGCATTTACAGTTATATTAGGATAATTGACACTTCCTTCAAAATCTACAAAAACATTGCCTTTTCCTAATCCATAATATGTGGAATTATCAAATTTGGTAGTGTTAAGAGCTATGACATTGTCTCCTCTAACTGAGCAAGCTAAGAAGAAATCTTTAAACAATCTGTGCCCTAAATAGCCTGAAACAAAACCTTGACCACCTTGAGAATCCGTTATTACTGCACCATCTAAATCGACTCTTGATTCAGTAATTTTAAATTTTTGATTATAAAATGAATATGTTTCACCTAAAACAATGACTTTTGCTTTGGTGTTATTTGTAACCCCTTTCGTATCTATCTTAATGTCATTGAAAGAGCCATAAATCTTTCCTTCAATATCTACAGTACCAACTGTTTCAGTCATCCCTTTGTGAAGGAGATATTGTACTATCTTAAGTGGAACTTTTTTAGCTTTTAAATCGGCATCCAATTTTTTTTGATCTAAATCTACAGACGCAATTAGCTTTATAGTTTGGCCGTTAGCATTGTTATTAAAGGATACAATCGCATCTAAAGGTTTATTGATTGGCTTACTGATATCCATATTGAGTTCCCCATAAGAGTCCCCATTTATTTTAAGGTCTGTCATTAAGACATTACCATACAGATCTGGACTCTTTTGGAATATATCATTAATTCTTAAATTTGAATATACGTTCCCACTAAAAATCAACCTATCATCGGGCATAAATTGATTTAAAATATCAATATTAAATTTACTTATATTGACTCTTACACCCTTATTGTTGATATCATTAATTTCTAAAGTCCTAACCCCATCAGTAATCACGAAATTATTAATATCAATGTACTTTTTATCAATGCTAATTGAATTGTCTGGGTTTATTTTCCATCTACGTCCATATAGTCTTATATTGTTTTCGTCTAATGTTATAGTATATCCATCTTCAAATGGTATTAGTGTCCCTGTTATATCAAATTTTTGGAGGGAATCTATTATATTGTCAGTGTTTAGATGAAAGTTGATCAAGTCTCCATTAACACTTGAATTGATAGTAAAAGTTTTGAAAGTGTTTTTTCCAATGATGCTTTTGTCAACTCTTAAATCAAAATCTCCTTTATTTTCAGTAGAATTTAAATTGAGGAAAACATCTCTAAATATATTGTTCTTTATCTGAAGTAATGGTAAAGATGATACCAGATTGATCTCTTGAGCTTTTGAATTAAGAAATCCTTTTGCAAATAATGTATCTGCATTGTAAGTTGTAGAAATACCAAATAGATCAAAAATGGTTTTATTATTTCTTAATTTGATGTCAAATTCAACTCTTTGATCATCACTTATAGTTTTAGGAATATAATTCCAATTTTTTGTGTGGTATGGGTAGTTTGTCTTAATAATTGATTGAAAATCATCAAGGATAGAACCAAGCTTATATGAGCCTGACATGTCAATTGTTGATCCATCGGCAGCAATTTTTAATTCTTTTTCTTGATTTATTATATTAGTATTTACTATAAGCGAATCAAAAATAATAGTAGTATCATTTATTGTAATATTTATGTTTCTAGCATCAATTGACCCAATAAGATCATCTAAATTTGTTCCTGTCCCTTTGATCTCTAAATTACCCCTAATGATTAATTGATCTTTTACTAAATTTATAGCTTGAAAGTCTATTATTCCAATATCTGCATTAAAGTCAAAATTAATTTTTTTATCAACAAACTCTGCAAAGCCATCAAAGCCAAAATTAAAATTTAAATCAGAGCTAGATATCTTACCATCGAATTTCGACTTGTCTAATGCACCATTAATATTTATGTTTTTGTACAAATATCCTTTATAATCAAGTCTTGTCAAACTTCCTTCTAAATCTGCATATGCATTATTCAGGGTCAAACCTTTACCATTTCTAATTTTACCAGCAAATGTAATAAAGCCAAAATCATCATTATTTGACCATTCTTTTAAATCAAAATCTTTTAGGTTAAGGGCACCACTATAAGTAGCTAAGTCTATACCTTTTTTTATATCAAGTCGCATGTCCGTTTTGACAACACCGAGTTTTGAAATAATAGTACCATAAGCAACAAAATCTTTAGGGTATCCATCAAAATTACCTTTAAATTCAATATCTCCAAGCTTATTAAAATTGTCGGGTGGTTTAAATTCAGGAATGATTTTCTTAAGTTTTTCAATGCTAGTATTAAGGGATTCCATCCGTAGATTGATCAATGGATTGGAGCTGTCTAGATTTCTTGTTCCAAAATCACCAATGGCATCTAACACTCCTGGTATTGAGAGTTTTACATCATTCCCTTTGATATTGGCTATTCTACCCGTAAAATCGCCATCTATTGAAATTCTTTTATCCTTATTATTTTGAAAAAAGCCAGTTTTATCAAGTGAAGGAATGAAATGCAACAAATCATCTATTGAAATTCTAACATTGTTTAAGCTACAATCCAATACTGCTTTTTTCATTATATCCGATAGTGCATCTCTGTTTCTAAACGCCAAATTAACATTTGCAGAAATATAGCTATTGTTAGTATTAAATAATAGGTTAGGGAGATTAATGGTTTTTTGAGTGAACTCCGACTTTAAACTTTTAAAATCTCTTAATTTAAATCCTTTATCGTCAATTAAAGAAACACTTTCAATATCTGCAAAAATATTTACGAGGGTATCAAGCTTGAAATTGTTTAAATAGAGCTCAATCTCATTAAGTTTAAAGTTATATGGATCGAAGTGATTAGGGTCATTTATTTTATTTTCATCCGAGACACTTACTGAACTGTTTTGTACAAGGATTCTATTTATTTCTAGCGTTATCTTTTCCTTTACTGTGGTATGGATTGAATCAACTTGTGATAAAATATCTGTCACCAAAATTTCTTTTGCTACTTTCTTATTATGGTCAATAGATAAAGACATGTCTTTAATAGACAAATCTTTAATAATATAAATATTTGAATCCAAATCAATTCTATCTACCAAAATATACAAAGCATTAGATTCTAAAGAAGATATGACATTCTTAGCCTCGTCTGTATACTCTAAAGATAAATCAATTATATCGACTTCCTTTAATTTGACTTTGAGAGCATTCTTTTTCTGTCCTTTTTCTTTTTCAGCAGAACTACTATTTAATCTCCTTAATATTTCTTCTAAATCACTACGAGGTGACCCTGCCAATTTAAATGCTTTTAGTCTAGGACCTATTAATCTAATTGACCTAATCTCCAGTTTACCTTTCAACAAAGTAAGCATGTTTCTAGAAAGAGAAACATTTAAACTTCTTGCACTAATTAGAGTATCATTGGAGATATTAATAACATTAAAACCTTTTAATTCCAGACCTTCAAAAATACTGAAATCAACATATTCAATAATTACTTGTTCTTCGATTTTCTCAGAAACCTTTGAGGTTATAATACTTACTGCCCAGTTTTGTACAAAGCTAACATGGATAAGGACCGTTAAAATCAGAGGTAAAGACAACACTAAAAGAAGACTATAGACCAATTTTCTGCGCCACCTTGATTTTGGATGCGCAGGATCTATTATATCCTCATTATTATCTTCTTGATACATCATACAAAGGTAGTCACTTAGGGATTATTATTCCATCTTATTAATTAATAATTTTAAAAATTAGATTTGTAGCTATAACGCTATAAACATATGGTTAACCCTTAATTTAATCTTAAATTATTTACAATGAATATACCCTTATTCAATAACATTTCATGATTATGACTTTATTTTTAAAGAAGATTATATTTTCATTAGTTTTGCATCAAACAATGAAAACATTTAATATCAAACTATAGAAATTGGCTCAAAAGAAGCAAAAAATTTACGCTATTATAGATATCGAAACTACTGGGGGGATGCCTAGAAGGGATAAGATAACTGAGATTGCTATTGTACTGCATGATGGAAATAAAATTTTAGATAAATTTAATTCACTAATTAACCCTGACAGATCCATTCCTTATGAAATAACAAGAATCACTGGGATAAGAGATGATATGGTCGCCAATGCGCCTAGGTTTTATGAAGTGGCTAAAAAGGTTGTTCAAATGACTGAGGGAGCCATTTTTGTTGCTCATAATGTGAGATTTGATTACGGGTTTATCAAAGAAGAATTTGCAAAACTTGGATATACCTACACCAGAAAGCAACTCTGTACAGTCAGAATGTCAAGAAAAGCATTCCCAGGACTTAAATCATATAGCCTTGGCAATTTAATTAAACATTTTAATATCTCTGTAAGTGCGAGACATAGAGCATTGGATGACACCTTGGCAACTGTAGAGTTGTTTGAAAAGATACTTCATGAATCCGATTATGCAGAGGATGTAAATGTAATGATTAATAGGGGTATTCGAGAGCAGAGATTACCAGAAGCTATATCCATTGAGATGCTGCATAAGTTGCCCGAGCAAGCAGGAGTCTATTACTTTCACAATGATGCAGGTAGAGTAGTGTATGTAGGCAAATCCGTAAATATAAAAAGCAGGGTGTTGCAACATTTTTCTAAGATCACAGGTAAGTCTACAGAGATGATCAAGCAAGTCAAAGATATAACTTATGAAGTTACTGGATCGGAATTGCTAGCTCTGTTGTTAGAAAGTGAAGAAATCAAAAATTTACAACCTATTATCAACAAAGCACAAAGGACTAAGAGTTACCCATATTTTATTTACAGTTATCTTGATGAAGATGGGTTTATGGTTTTTAATCTAGAAAAAACCAGTAGTAAAAATATATCAGGCAAAGATGTATTATCCCATTTTGGATCGATAAATGGCGGAAAGAACAATCTTAGTATGATACGATCTGTATATGAATTGTGCGAATCAAAAATAGAAGTCAGAGGCAAAAGTACCGATAGGTGCATATATCATATGATGGGCAATTGTTTTGGAGCCTGTAAAGGGGAAGAACAGCCAGAAGACTACAATGAGAGGGCTAATGAAGCTAGACTCCATATAATAAGGGTCTTCGATAAGGATTTTTTCATTATCGTGGATGGTAGAAATCTTGAAGAAAAAGGACTCATCTTGATAGAAGATAAACATTATAGGGGCTTTGGCTATATATCTACTGAAGGTTTGTCGCTTGGAATTGAAGAGTGGAAAGAAGCAATCGATTACAAGAGAGCGAATGTAGAATGCAATAACATTATTTCGACTTATTTAGAAGGACATTCTGATTATAAGGTTGTTCCATTGTGATTAAAGATTCGAAAGATTGAAAATAACTAGTAATTCATAATATTTTATCAGCCAATGCGTCGAAAAGAGACCCTATAAATCAAGTCGTAGCTTTTAAACAAAGAATGTCGGTCCAAAACCGCAGCCAATGAGCTTAACAACTCAACAGCTACCTAAACAAATAAACAAGGAAGTCGAAGACAACGTAAACTGGGCGTAGCCGCTAAACAAAGAAAGCCATTCCAAAACTGCAACCCAACAACTCAACAACTCAATAAATTTATAAACAAATAGACAAGGAAGTCGAAGACTACGTAAACTAGGCGTAGCTGCTAAACAAAGAAACTCATTTCTTAACTGAATCCATATACACACTCATTAGTTTAAAAAATACAAAGTCTTTAGTATAGAGCCTAATATAGTATTTAATCAGAAGTCAAATTCATAATAGAGCTGTTATTTTGGAAGTAAGCAGTTTGAATTATAAAAGAATAATGTGTTTTTATATATTTGCATTTTATTTAATATAATTATCAAGAATTAGTATGTCAGAGACAAAACCGACTTTATTAGTATTAGCCGCTGGAATGGGAAGTAGATATGGAGGATTAAAGCAGATGGATGCTTTTGGACCACATGGTGAAGCAATCATAGATTATTCTATATATGATGCAATTGAAGCAGGTTTTGGTAAAGTAGTGTTTATAGTAAGAGAACATTTCTTAGATATATTTAAAAAGACCTTTGATGATAAAATTGGAGATAGAATAGAGTTAGTATATGTAACTCAAGAGTTGCACAACTTGCCAGAAGGGCTAACTTATCCTGAAACGAGAGAGAAACCTTGGGGCACAGCTCATGCAGTACAAATGGCTAAAGGTGTTATAAAAGAGCCTTTTGCTGTCATCAATGCTGATGATTTTTATGGGAGAGATGCTTATAAGACAGTGGCTAATTACTTAAGAGAAGACCACACAA
The DNA here is from genome assembly GCA_037968395.1 of Saprospiraceae bacterium. Lineage (GTDB taxonomy): Bacteria > Bacteroidota > Bacteroidia > Chitinophagales > Saprospiraceae > JADKBO01. The sequence goes on from JBBKVK010000069.1 coordinate 19,380, forward strand.
AAAATTATAGCATTGTAGCCTATTATCTAAAAAATACGCTTTCTGAATACGGAAATGTTAACCGAGGAGTCTGTGCTGCGGATTCAAATGGTAAATTAGTAGATATTTTGGAATGTGTAAAAATCTCTAGAAACAAAGATGGCACTATATCGTATCCTGGTCAAGATGAAAATCCAGTTTACCTAAATGAAGATGATATCGTATCAATGAATATGATGGGGTTTAAACCTTCATACTTTAAGCATTGCGAAAAAATGCTCGTTGACTTTATAATGGAGCGAGGGCAAGAAGAAAAATCTGAATTATACATTCCTGCAGTACTTGATAAATTAATAAAGAGGGGAGACTTGACAGTTGATATACTAAACACAACTGCTAATTGGTTTGGAGTGACCTATCCAGATGACAAACCAATGGTGATCGACAGTTTAAATAAATTAATACAAAATGGTGAGTACCCTGAAAATCTTTGGGGCGAATAATTGAGATAAAATCTAACTACCTTTTGATGACAAATCGATCTTCTACTTGATAGAATGTTTCATTTGGATAAGAGATTATCATTTCATTAACTTGGGAAGCGGGAGATCCATTTCTACACCAGTCAATTAGCTTTCTGATTTGTTTAGACTGACCCACAACATGTATCTTAGATCCATTAGTTTGGTTTTTGACATATCCTTTTAGGTCAAGCTTATTAGCTTTAGACTGAGTGTAGTATCGATACGACACACCTTGTACTCTCCCAATTATTTTTATTTCAGCTATCATATGGACAAAAAAAAAGGCTCTATTTTGATTCAAAATAGAGCCTAAATATATATTATTTGACTTTTACTCGTTTACTTTCTTATCGCATTTAGCTCCTTTCTTACCAGCACAACATGCTTTTTTAACATCTTTAGCATCACCAGAAACAGCCTCAACTTCACTCTCCATACTAGCAGAAGCTACTTGAGTGAATTTGTTACTTTTGTCACAATAAGATACTTCTGACCATTTCACGTTTCCAGTAGTCTCACAAGTAGCTTTTTGGAAAAACTTAACTTCACCAGTTGAAGCATCTACTCTTTTTTGAATAGATTCGTCAGTACTAGCTAAAGTCTCAGCTGCAGTAATATCAGCAGTCATTGAAGCAGAAGCTACTTTTGTATCTGCAGATGTAGCAGAAGCCTCAGATGTAGCACCTTTTTTAGCACAACAAGCTGCTGTCTTTGATTTTGAACATTGTGCATTTGCAGACATTGAACCTAAAGCTACAAAGCAAACGAGTAATAATAAATTCTTCATTTTATAAATTTTAATTGATTGAAAAGATTTAATCTTCATTATGACGGTAAATATAAATAATTGTTGCTATTGATAGTTATAAATTATCGCTTTTTAACAAACTTTAACACTATTAACATTACATATTACTTAATAATCATATTTAAATTGAATATCTACACATAAAAGCTGGATAGATAACTATCATTATAACAGATTATATATTATAATAATTATCTATATTTACACTATAAACAAAATAAATGAAAGAAATAATATTTTGCTTAAGCTTAGTTTTTACTTTAAGCTGTAAAACAAAACAACTCTCACCGATCACTTATAATAAGGAGATGATTGTTTTAGGCAATGGTGGTGGATTCACTGGTATGGCTACTTCTTATTATTTATTGGAATCAGGTGAAATATTTAGATCAGGCATGAACGATACTTCTTTTGTATTCGTTGGTAAATTAGATTCAAAGACAATCAAGCATCAATTTTCAACTTACAAAGCAATGAACTTTGACGAAGTGAAACTTGATGACCCAGGGAATCGGTATTTTTATATTATTAAGAAAAAAGGAAAGGAAGAGCATAAAATACAATGGGGAAGATCAGCATTAGAAGACCAGAACCTTTCTATTTTCCATAAAAACATAATGGGACTAATTAAATCATTTGATAAGAATAGTAAGTAATAATATTATATAATCAGAATACAAACACAATATGGACAAAATACTAACCCTCGCATTTACCTTGTTGACCATTACTTTGTCAGCACAGTTTAAAACCATTAACAATGGACCTAAAAAAGCCAATACTAATGAGGCAACAAAATATAATGCGCCGTTTATAAGGCCAGAATCTGTCACTTCTGATAGATTGATAAATGCTGCATTTAGGATTAATCCAATCAATCAAACAGCTTTAAAATCACTAAACTCTGATTCTTCAATTGAACTATTTAAAGATCAATCTGGAAAAATTAGAAGCATTTCTGCTAAAGTTGATTTCAACTCAAGAGCCGCTGATAATACTAAAAGCAGAGTTGATGCATTTGTTGACTTTATATCTAATGAAACAGGAATAAAGACTACAAATACTAATTTCGAGATAATATCTGAGAATACAGATGAGCTTGGAATGTCCCATGTCAAATTACAACAACAATATAATGGTGTTGATATATTTGGAGGAGAAACAATCCTTCACGGTTTAAACCGTAACTACGATTTTCTACATGGAAGTCTATTTACAGATTTATCGTTAGACACTAATCCTAGTTTAAATGAAGCAACGTCAGAAAGCCATGCTGTAAGTTCAGTGGGTAAACTATATAATGGAAGCAATGATCCTTTAAATATCATTCCCGTAGCACCTATGAAATCAAATTTGGTGATTTATACCATAGGAGAAACTAATTATTTGGCTTACCACCATAGCTTTTACTCAGATATGATTAATAGATGGGAGGTTTTTGTAGATGCTCAAACTGGCGAAATTTTGGATAAATACCAGAGTATTTGTAAATTTCACAATCATGATGCAAGCCATGTTTGTAGCAACCATGAAGAAGAAGTTGTAACTATATCAAAGACTCCAATTAGTAATGAAGTAAATAATTTAGATGGCCCCAAAACGGCTAATGCGATAGATTTATTAGGCGTAAATAGGACAATTAATGTGTACAATGTCGGTTCTAAGGATTACATGATAGATGCTTCAAGAGAAATGTTTATCAATAATTCTAGCATGCCAAATGATCCCAAAGGAGCTATCTGGACTATAGATGCATTTAACACTTCTCCTCAAAATAATTCTTTTAATTATGATCATGTAACCACTATCAACAACTCTTGGAATGATAGGGCTTCAGTATCAGCACAACATAATGGATCTAAAGCATACTTGTATTTTAGAAACCTTCATACTAGAAACTCTATCAATGGGTCAGGAGGTAATATAGTTGGAATGATCAATGTATCAGATGAAGACGGTAAGTCTATGGGTAATGCATTTTGGAATGGAGCTGCCATGTTTTACGGCAATGGAGATTCAGCTTTCAAACCTTTAGCTGCAGGACTTGATGTGGCTGGGCACGAGATGACTCACGGAGTAATTCAAAATACTGCCAATCTTACATACCAAGGTGAAAGTGGGGCACTTAATGAGAGTTTTGCGGATGTATTTGGAGTAATGATCGATCGAGATGATTGGTTGATTGGTGAAGATGTTGTGAAGACAGGAGCATTTCCTTCAGGAGCATTGAGAAGTATGTCTGACCCTCACAATGGTGCTGCAACAGGTGATTTTGGTTCTGGATGGCAACCTAAGAAGTATAGTGAAAGATATACTGGTAGTCAGGATAATGGTGGAGTACATATCAATAGCGGGATTCCTAATCATGCTTTTTACTTATTTACCAACGATACTAGATTAGGATCAACAGATAATGATAGAAAGGTAAAAGCAGAGAAAGTATATTATAGGGCATTGACGCAATATCTTACGAAGTCTTCACAGTTTGTAGATGCTAGAATAGCAGTAGTACGAGCTGCACAAGACTTATATGGCTCTACAGTTGCTGATGCCGCAAGATTAGCGTTTGATAAAGTGGAGGTATTTGGTGAAAGTGGTGGTACTTATACTAATGATACAGGAACAAACCCTGGAGCAGATCTTATAGTATGCACTGATGCTAATAATAATGATATTTTCCTTTTTGATGGCGAAGGTAATTCTTTAGCAAGCCCAAGTTTATCACCAAGTAATCCTATTAGTAAACCAAGTGTTACTGATAGAGGAGATATAATTGTATTTGTGGCAGATGATTTAAAGATACATTTTATCATTATTGATTGGGCAAGCGGTATGGCTAGTGAAGGAACATTTACAAAATCAGGGAATAATAGCTGGAGAAATGCTGTAATATCGAAGGATGGTAACTTATTAGCAGCATTAAAAGACGATGTAGACAATACTGTTGTAATTTATGATATTACAAACTCAACAGGTAACTTAAATATAGATCCAGATTCTACATTCACCCTTAAGAATCCAACATATACTACCGGTATTTCTACAGGAGATGTTTTATATGCGGATGCCATGGAGTTTGATTATTCAGGTGAGTATTTGATGTATGATGCTGAAAATAGTATCAAGAGTAATACAGCTGGAAGCATAGAATTTTGGGACATAGGCTTTATCAAAGTATGGAATAAGGCAAGTAAGACATTTTCAATCCCTGATCAAATAGAGAAGTTATTTCAAGGGTTACCAGAAGGGGTGAGTATTGGAAATCCTGCTTTTTCTAAAAACAGTAATTATATCATTGCTTTTGATTTTATTGAAGACTCTGATGTAAGTATATTAGGGGCAAACATCGAAACAGGAGGTGTAAATTTAATCTATGAAAACTCTGGTTTGGGTTACCCTAGTTATTCAAGAACCGATGAACAAGTATTGTTTGAAAATCCAAATAATGGGACATATGACTTAGGAATTGCAGCAATGAAGTCTAATAAAATCGAAGCTGAAAGTACACCATTCTTATTCTTAGAAGGGTATAGGTTTGCTACTTGGTTCAGTAACGGTGAAAGAGTGCTTTCTTCAATAAACGATGTTAATATATCTGATGTTAAGGCAAGTCTTAGCCCTAACCCAAGTTCGGCTATAATGAACATGAGTTTGGAGGTTAAAAAATCGCAGATTACAGAGTATACTATTGTAAATTTAGATGGAAAAGTAGTTCAACAAAAATCTATCAATCTTAACCAGGGAATTAATAGTATTCCTTTAAATATTGTTGACTTACAATCAGGAATGTATGTAATAAAGACTAATGTTGATGAGAAGTCATTAAGCATGAAGCTTATCAAGATATAATCTTATATTGAATAAATTAATAAGAAATTGCCTTGGGAATAACTTTCTGAGGCAATTTTTATTATGTAGAAAATGTTATCAATTAACAAATGACGTATAAAGGGAAAAAGGTTTTAATCATTAGGTTTAGCTCTATCGGTGACATCATTCTTACTACGCCTATCATTCGAGCTGTTAAGACACAATGGAATGCCCATGTGACTTTATTGACATTAGAAAAGAACCTGAATGTTTTAAAATATAATAGCTATATTGATGAAATCCTCTCTTTTGAAAGTAACCCTTCGTTTAAAGGATATGATTTAATCATTGACCTTCAAAAGAACAAGAGAAGCAGGATGTTATGTTTTAAATCAGGAGTTAAGTTCATAACTTTTGATAAGCAAAATGTCAACAAGTGGTTGTTCACAACGTTCAAAATTAATAGGCTACCCAATAAGCATTTAGTCGATAGATATTTTGAAGCAGTGCGACAAATTGGTCTAGTTAATGATGATAAAGGACTTGATTATTTTTATAATACCGATTTATCAATTCTTTCAAATTTACCTGAGGAATATATTGTTTTAAATTGTGGAGGAACCTATTTTACGAAAAGAATACCTCTTGAGAAATGCCAACAGATCATAACATCTTCAATTTGTAAGATTATATTGTTAGGTGGAAATGATGTCGACAGTATTGGAAAGCAATTGGAACAAGATTCTAATGTTATTAACCTAACCGGAAGAACTAGTTTGGATGAATCAGCAGCTGTTATTAACAAATCAAAGCATCTAATTACAAGTGATTCAGCATTGATGCACATAGGAGCAGCTCTCCAAAAAGAAATGACAGTTTTATGGGGAAATACAACTAAAGAATTTGGCATGTACCCCTACTATGGCATTAAGTCATTGGTATCATATCAAGACAGTAAAGTAAATATTAATTGCAATCCATGTAGTAAACTAGGATACGCTAAATGTCCCAAAGGCCACTTTAAGTGTATGTTAGATCAAGACATCTCAAATCTTTATAAATAACTAAAGTTTCGCAGGTGAACAAAAGCTATGTAAAGAGTAATTGTTTAATCGTTTATTATCCTTTGGCTAGTTTATTAGGCATTAAAGTATGAAAAATCCATTCTAATACATTTATAAATTAGAGATTTGTCTTGATTTAATGATTGAAATGGTTGAAAAAATGATCAATGACTAAAGTTGAATTTATTACTTGAATTCACCAAAGTTTAACAGCCCAATAACTTGACAGCTATAATATTCGATTAATAGTATCCAACATAATTAAAAGGCGTAATAACCTTCAGTTCTGCTTTAATATTATCACTTACATTTATACTTTCTATAAAGGTGTGGATACTTTGCTTATCGATGGTATTTGATCCTCTTGTCAACGCCTTCAACGCCTCATATGGTTTATCAAATCCTTCTCTTCTTAGAATGTTTTGGATAGCTTCTGCGACAACAGCCCAATTTTGATCTAAATCCTCATTTAACTTGGCTTGATTAAGTAGCAACTTACTCATACCTTTAGAAATTGAAGCTAAAGAAATAACCATATGCCCAAATGGCACTCCGACATTTCGTAAAACAGTACTATCAGTCAGATCTCTTTGTAAACGAGATATTGGTAATTTAGATGCTAAATGATCTAAAATTGCATTCGCTAAACCGAGATTTCCCTCGGCGTTTTCGAAGTCTATAGGATTTACCTTATGTGGCATTGCTGAAGAGCCCACTTCGTTAGCCACAACTCTCTGCTTGAAGTATTCCATCGAAATATATGTCCATATATCACGACAAAAATCTATCAGAATAGTATTTATCCTTTGGCAAACATGAAAAATGGATGCAAATTCATCATAGTGTGCTATTTGAGTAGTAGTCTGTTCTCTTTCAAGTCCAATAGAATTTACAAACGCATTTGCAAAAGTAACCCAATCAATATCTGGAAATGTAATTTTATGGGCATTGAGATTACCAGTAGCTCCTCCAAATTTTGCCCTATGGGTACAAGCAGCTAGTTCAGATAGTTGCCTTTCTAACCTCTCTACAAATACATGAAATTCTTTACCAAGTGTAGTGGGTGAGGCAGGTTGACCATGAGTTTTTGCTAGCATAGCAATCCCCTTATACTCTATAGCCCTTGCTTCAATTTGCTTGACTACTTTCTTAATGTCTGGAATGATTACTTCAGTTAATGCTTCTTTAATCATCAAAGGGAAGGCAGTATTGTTGATATCTTGTGATGTCAAGCCAAAGTGGATAAACTCTTTGAAACTGTCAATTGCCGTTCCTTCTATTTTTTCTTTTATAAAATACTCTACAGCTTTTACATCGTGATTGGTAGTTTGTTCAATTTCTTTGACCCTTTCTGCATCTTTATCCGAAAAGTCAACAAGTATTTTATCTAACAATGTAATGTCATCACTTGTTACAGATAATTGAGAAATTCCCGAATTTGCTAATGCTTTAAAGTACTCTAATTCAACAAAAATTCTATATCTTATTAAGGCTTTTTCCGAAAAATAGTCTTGAAGTTTAGCCGTTTTTGAAGCATATCTACCATCAATTGGAGAAATTGCTAATATTGCCATAGTTATTTTTTATGTGAGTTTTTAAATTTATTATTCATTTGCTCAGTAATCCGCTTAATGTAGTAATAAGTCTCTACTTGAGACCTTACAGCTAAATCAGAATGAGATCCAATTCCAATATATTCATTCATGTTTTTTACTGATAATGATCTTGCTTTGACGTTGTCATTTAATTGAATTCTTAATAAAGTTTTGATTGTATTTTTGATTTCCTCATCTAATACAGGGACCAATGTCTCTACCCTAAAATGCAAGTTTCTAACCATCCAATCTGCAGAAGAAAAATATACTTCTTCTTTGTTGTCATTTAGGAAGTAGAATATTCTACTGTGTTCTAGATATCTGTCTACAATTGAGATTGCTTTTATGTTTTCACTTTTCCCCTTCACTCCAGGTACAAGAGAACATATCCCTCTAGTAATTAGATTAATAGTAACGCCTTCATTACTGGCTTTGTAGAGCAAATCTATCATTTCTTGGTCTTGTAAGCTATTCATCTTAAGAGTCATTGAAGCTTTCTTACCCTCTTTTGCAAAAGCTATTTCTCTTTCAATTAACTCAATGAACATTGGCTTTAAGTTAAAAAGTCCAACTCCAAGAGTCTTAAATGGCTTTAATGGGTTTTTCTTTGTTTCTAGAAAAGAAAAGATCCTTGTTGTTTCGCTCGTTAATGCCTCATTTGCAGTAAATATGCCTATGTCTGAATATATTTTTGCTGTTCCTTCATGAAAGTTACCTGTACTAGTATATGCGTAAATCTTTGGAATACCGTCCTGAATTCTTCTGATTATAGCCAGTTTTGAGTGAACTTTAAGGCCAGGCATTGAATAGTATACAGTTACACCTGCCTTCTCTAGGATTTCTCCCCAGTTTAAGTTTGCTTCTTCATCAAACCTTGCCTTAATCTCTATGAAAGTAGTTACTTGTTTGCCATTCTTAACTGCTAATCTCAGTGCATCCATAATTCTAGATACTTTAGCAACACGATATTGTATTATCTTTATGTGAGTGACATTGACATCATTTGCGGCATCTTCAAAAAACTTGATTACGCTTTCGTAAGAATGATACGGAACATGAACTAAATAATCTTGTTTTTCTATTTCATCAAAAATATTATCTGCATTTTCTAATATTGGTATTTTGATAGGTGGCAACTTTGGATCTTTTAATGAAGACATACCAAAGTCAGGGAAACTAAAAAAGTCAGAGTTATTATGATATCTTCCCTCTGGTAATAAATCATATGAAGAAAGCTCAAACACATTCATCAGATAATCTAATAACTCCTTAGGCATTGATCTATCGTACACTAATCTGGAAGCTGGACCAATATTTCTCTTATTAAGACTTTTCTTAATCTTTGCTAGTAAATCTCCAGAGTACTCGTCATCAATGTACAATTCGGCATCTCTTGTCAATTTGATAGAATAAGAGTCCACAATATCAAATCCAGGAAATATTAAGCTTATGTTATGTCTAACTAAATCATCTAGAAGAATGATCTCTTTCATACCTTCCCTTGGAACAGGTAATTCGATAAATCTTGGTAAATGATCAGATGGTATTTTAACAATAGCATATTGCCCTTCTTGTGTCTCTTTATCTAACATATCCAATGCAAGATAAAGGGCAGAGTTATTAAGAAAAGGCTTTACTTTTTTGTCTACCAAGATTACAGGTTGAACATACGGTAGCATGAACTGATCAAAGTAGTCTTCAATAAATGACTCTTGTTCTTCTACTAGTGCTTTTCTTCTGACGATATTAATACCATTCTTTTTTAAAGCTGGTAATATATTGTTGTCAAAGATGGAGCTAAACTCTTCTTGTTGATAATTAACAATCTCAAGAATATTCTCTAAGATATCAGAAGGCTCATATTCAAGATTCTTTTGAGTCTTTTTGCCAACTCTCACCATATATCTATGGTTGGCCACTCTCACCCTGAAGAACTCATCCAAATTTGAGGAATAAATCGCTAAAAACTTGACTTGCTCCAATAAAGGTACATTGGGGTCTTTAGACTCTTGAAGTACTCTATAATTAAAATCTAACCAGCTTAGGTCTCTGTGTATGTATGGGTTGCGGCTCATAAATAATTTAACTTACTGCAAAAGTAGTGGTTTATCCTTAGTAGTCAATGGAATTTTAAGATGAACTGTTCTTTTATTTTAAAATATAATAATATTCGATTGAAAGATATCCTAATTGTTAGGTAAAAACAAAACTCAAGAGTTAATCACTTTACCGTTTCATATCAAAATTATATTTTAAACTAAATTGCTTCTTCTTGATCTGAAAAAATTATTGTGGCCAAGTAGTTTCTTTATCATATTTAGCTGCTCTCCAAAGAGTGGGAAAAATAATATAAATATGCCTATAATTGCCAGCCCTGAAACTAGAGATTCTATTATTGAACATCACAGTTCTAATAATTATGAAAAAAATCAAGCAAAAATAGACTCCATTAAAATAGTGAGGCGGGAAAGAAAAAGGGTGGAGAATAATATAGTTTAATTAAAACTTTTCTTGAGGGGTAGCCTATAGGTTACCCTTTTGATTCTTACCATTCGATTTAAATATTAAAAGAAGTATCAATAGATTCAAAACTTGCTTCTTTATAAAACTGAGATAGGAATTCCATCATAAATTGATGCCTTTGGTTTGCTAGTTTTTTACCTGACTCTGTATTCATTAGATCTTTCAGAAGAAGTAATTTTTCATAAAAATGATTAATCGTTGGGTTCTTACTTTTTTTATATTCTTCTTTTGTCATTTGAAGGTTTGGCGCAATTTCAGGATTGAATATCTCACTGCCAATAAATCCTCCATAATTAAATGTTCTAGCGATACCAATAGCACCTATAGCTTCTAGTCTATCAGCATCCTGTACGATATCAAGTTCTACCGAATGATGTGATCTATTAGTATTGCCACCTTTAAAAGAGACGTTATTGATTATGGTCACTACTTTATTAATCGTAACAATATCTAATTCTTGACTATCCAAGAAAAATCTAGCTGTTTCGGGTCCTATGTTTTCATCACCATCATTAAATTTAGAATCAGCTACGTCATGTAAAAGGGATGCAAGTTCCACTACAAATAGATCACACTTTTCATTGAGGGCAATTTTCTTTGCATTATTCCACACTCTATATGTATGCCAATAATCATGACCACCTTCAGCTTGCGAAAAAGCAGTTTTAATGTACTCTAAAGTGTTAAGAATTATCGATTCTTTGTCTACCACTATTTTCCATTTAGATAGTTTCTGAGGTATTCAAAACTTGGACCGAGGTCACCATTTATTGTTACAGAGCCTCTCATTAACAAATCACTTTCCTTTTTACTAAGATCACCAAAAACATGTTCTACAAACATATCTCCAAAAGCAGATGATGCATCACGGGGCAGTTCATTAGGTAAATTGTCTACCGTCATCATATCAACATTACCTTTTTGATAAGGCGCAGTTTCTTTTTTAGTGTTGGGGTCAAAACCAAATACAGGATCTTCAATAGTTGAAGCCTTTAACGTGGAAGGAATCGAACTAACTGGAGCTATATCACAAGTTACATCTGCGATTACTTTAATCTTAAAGGAAGACTTTACCATTTCTTCTAAAGTAAAGAAAGCAGGAGCATCGTTATCCCAAAATATACCATTGACCATAATGTCAGATTCTTGAACAAAATGGTTGAAATCTGATTCATAACTTTTAGGATTGGCATAAAAATCATTAGCTGAGTCAACTACTTCTCCGTCCTTTCTTTTAGTATAGAAAAAGCTATTTAGTTGTGTGAAAACTGCTTCGTTGTATGACTCTTTAAGGTAAGATATAGGGCTTACTCTTTTCAGTCCCATATCGGATAGTACCATTGCAGCTCCGCCAGCGACTCTACCTGTTCCTGTTAATACCAGTTTCAAAGCAGGTAGTTTTAATTTTTTATAGACCTCTTTTGCTTCATTGTAATCTTTTAAATCTTTTAATCTTGGAAGCTCAAATAGACCCGTCTTTTTTCCATATGTCCACAATGCATTGTGAGCTCCAACCATCCCAGCAAATTTACCAAAAGCAATTACTCTTGCCCCATTCTTTTGTGTGAGAACTTCATAATCGATCAGTCTTATATTCTTGTCCACACATGCTTGCAATAGATCTCTATTATATACTTGTTCCTTAATGGTATGGGAGAAGAAGAAGTATGTCTTGTTTGGTATTAATTGACTTATTGGCACTTCTTTTACACCCAAAAGCACAGTACAATCTGATAAGTCTTCTTGAAGCGGCACTGATAAGACTTTATACTCATCATTGCTAAAACACCTATGATCTGAAGGTTGAACAACTAAATTAATTCCTGAATCAATGATTTGTTTGCAGTGCATTGGAGTCAAAGGGACTCTACTATCACTAGGTGTTTTACCTTCTCTAATAATACCTATTTTCATCTTTACTATATGTGTTTTAATCCATCGTTTTTACACGATTTCTGGAAAATTTGTTTCTTCTGATTCTTCAAAAATTTCTTGGAGTCTTCTGCCACGATTGGAAGAAGTAATACCTATATGGTTGATAACATCAGATATTAATTTTTCATCTATCAATTTTTCTGCATCTTCTAAAGTTTCAATGCCACTCCCATCTCTAAATTTAATAATGTGCTCGACAAGATCATGCTCAAACTTGATGCTCGTTTTATCGTTCATTCTAAAAACGGTAATTTTCAACAATTCATGTGGTATTTCTCCTATGATTCTCATTTTAGTTGTGTTTATCTATTATGGATTGTGATATGGTATCATACAATTCTTTCATAGAATGTCCTTCTAGCATTTTCAGATGTTCTTCTATTGTTGATGTATCATTGCGTCTTGCTGGTCCAGTCTGAGTTGTATCTGGAGTAGATTGAAGCAGTTTTTCCATAGTTTCTCTGATCAATGGTTGGATTATCTGAATTGGAATAGATTCCTTTTTTAGATAATCATAGGCTAAACTTATGAAATGATTCGTAAAGTTGTTTACCATTACTGCCGCTAAATGAGCCTTTTTACGTTCATCATCTGATAAAATGTATATCTTTTTAGTCAATGATTCCGATAAGGCTCTGATTACCTTTAAAGTTGGCCTATCACTAGCATTTAGACAAATAGGAATTGTAGAAAAATCTAATTCTTTTGCCTTTGTAAAAGTTTGAAGAGGGTAGAGTACACCTCTTTGCTTAAACTTACTATTTAGAATGTATAGAGGAATGCTACCACTGGTATGTACTAGTATGCAGGATTTATTTGTTTGAACTATTTGTTCGCTTACTTCGCCTATATAATTATCGCTAATTGCTAATATAATTACTTCAACAGATGAGTTTATGGATTCATCAATGGTACAAGCTATACTATTTAGTTTTAATGCCAATTCACTTGTAGACTCCATGTTTCGCCCATGAATACTTAATATATTGTGGGAAGCATTTAGAAGAGCCACTCCTAAAGAATGAGCTACATTACCTGTCCCATATATTGATATATTCATATTGTTTTATTACGAAAGGTTTGCATTTTTTTGTTTCCGAGCAAACCAAGCAACGATAAGTCCTACCATCATTAAAATACCGCCTGCCCAAAAGAAATTTATACCAGGGAAAACTTTAGCTTCAAGAATGATATAATCTGACCTTGGCACATTTTCAGCTATTTCAATTGGAATGGTATTGGATATGCTTTTGTTTATAGCTAATTTGATTTCAAACTCTTCTTTTCTAGGGTCAATATTCGATAGTCTAGCATGAATTTGAGTTTCGGGACTAAAATCTTTTACACCCATAGGAGCCGAGCCCCTAATTATATAGACTGGCTTCATGGTATAATTCTCATTACCTTTTTTAATATTTATGACTGCAGCTATCGAAATATCGCCAGTTTTAATATTATATTTTGTAGAATCCAAATTTCTATCAAAACCAGTAAGAGTTAGCTTTGAGTCATTAAAGTCAATGGTTTCTCCAATTTTTAGGTTAAAGTCTTGGTAATCTAAATCATATTCAGGCGTCAAAAGATTATCAAAAACCTTATCTGTTGGTCTGATTATCATTTTAAAGTCTTCAGATTTATTTGGATACTTATAGAGCAAGTTTCCGCTTAGACCACTAGCAGTGATTCCTTTATGCACTATAGTGCCATTGTTTTCTAGAATCCTAAATTCTAATTCAACTCCAAAATCATTGATTTTTGTGTCATATTCTGGATGTTTGGGATCGTAATTGATATTGTCTAATACAAATGTGCCAACTTCAAATTTAATACTGTCTCCTATTGCCAGATCATATGATTTAAACTGAAGTGAATCCTCAATTGCTTTTGCCTCTTGAACGTCTCTGACAGCTGGAGGTAAACTAACTATACATGTAAACACGTCACGATCTATATAATGTCGCGTATCAGGATTGAAAGCAGCTATTTTACTATAATCATTAGAATAAACAGCATTTGGCCTGGTTTTAAAAGAATCTAGTACATTAAGGTCTTTGTCTATTTTTTGAAATTTGATATCATAGAATCTTGTTCTATCAATCAATGTGTCAGATTCATATGTAACTAAATGCCCTCTTACAAGTAAAGGCTTTTGTTTTATTAGTTGAATGTATTTTTCATCATCTCCTTCTCCAAAAACGCCTTTAAAAATATAGGTATTATTTAAATAATAGGAGTTTAATCCACTTGCAAGAACCCCAAGCAACATGACACCAAACCCAATATGAGATAATCCTGCAGAAACTAAGCCCCACGATTTTCTAGCTATGCTAATAAGATAATCTGCATTGGCAGCTATTGCAAATAAACTTGTGAAGGATAATAGCACATACTGCCAAGATGGTAAAGCAATCCATAATGAAAATAAGTAAGTAAACGCTCCTGCAATTAATAAGTGTACTCCAATACGAGTAAAAATTTGTTTGATTTTGTCTTTACCCCATTCTACATCTTTATACCTAAAAAATATGGTGACTCCCGATAATAATCCAACTAAAACGCCAATCCATAACTGATATTTATTGTAATGATCTATTGGGTCTTGGATTACTTTACCTACGTAGTTTGGATCAAATACTTTGACAATTGTATTATAGACAGGTAATGAGCTAGAAAAATCAATTAAAAATCCTGAGAAAAACAATACTAACGAACCAATAAACATCCAAAATTCTCTAGAATAGATTGACTCTTCTTTTGGTTTTGAAGGGATTGTTTTGAACCTTTTAAAAAAATAATACAAGGCCATAGCAATAAAAAATAAAATGAATCCTAGCAACTGCCACTCAAGCCCCATTTCAGTAAATGCATGGGCGGATGTATCACCTAAAATTCCACTTCGGGTTAGAGTAGTAGAATACACAATCAGTATAAAAGACAGTAAATACGCAAAATAAGTAATCTTAATAGAGTATCCTGTATTACGAGCAATCATGTTAGTATGAACACCAGCTATCAATATTATCCAAGGAACTAATGAAGTATTTTCTACAGGATCCCATGCCCAATAACCTCCGAAAGATAGTGCTTCATATGCCCATAAGCTGCCCATAAAAATTCCGATTCCTAAAATAGCCGCTGAAAACAATGCCCACCTTTGAACGTCAATTAACCAAGATTTATCCTCTCTATACATTAAACCTCCAATAGCAAATGCAAATGGTACTACTGTTGACGCAAACCCCAAAAAAGTAGTCGGAGGATGAATGGTCATCCAATAGTTTTGAAGCAGAGGATTAAGCCCTTTTCCACTAATTAGCTCGAGGTAATTAGCATTTGAAAATATAGGAGCTTCTGTAACTTGTCTTATTAAAATTATAGGGTTACTTCCTATTTTATATATTTCTTCTCCAAATGTAAAATGAGTACCTAGTAACATTGTATTAATCCAAACTTCTACAAAAGCTATTACCATCATTACTGGAGCTTCAAGTTTGACTTTCTTTTTGATTAGTACAAATCCCAGTATAATATGCCAAAACATCCATAACATAAAACTACCTTCTTGCCCTTCCCAGAAAGCAGACAATATATATTTCATAGGCAGATCATCCGAAACATGCTCAAAAATATACTTGTACTCATACATATGATTGTACATGGCATAGAATATTAAACCCATTAAAATTAAAATGGATATTCCATGTATAATATAACCAATTCTACCTAATTTTTTCCATGATTCATACTTCAAACCATCTCGGTTACGAGTAGCAATAAAATATGATAGACCTGAAAATAATGCGGCAACAAAGCCTATGACTATAGCAAAACCACCTAAGGATCCAATCCAAAGTGTTTCACCAATGTATTTGATTTCCTCCATTAAGATTTGATGTATATCTCTTCGTTTTTATATTTAGAAGGACATTTTGTTAACATTTCACTAGCAACAAAAACTTCGCCATCCATTTTGCCAGTTAGCACAATTTGCTCTGCATTCTCAAATTCCATAGGTTTAGGCTGAGACAAAACAACTTTTTTAGAAACACCATCTCCGTCTTTCATGAAAAAGATAAATTCGTTTGGCTTATCTTCAGGATTATATACCATTTCTTTACCCTTGTCAAGAATGCCAACAACTTTTACTTCACTTTTGGATTGAGCAGCAGAAGCAAAATCAGAATACGAACTAATATCAGCACTCATATTAGTGAATATTAGTATCGCTACTCCAATCATGATCAATCCTACTATATATAGCTTATTCATAGTATTTTATTTACTTAACGCAAAAGTACGTACAATAGATTATAAGTACATGAGGATTTTTGATTATTTTAGATTAAATCGAGTTTAAATTAGCCAATTTGTCTTGCTTATATGAAATAATATCCAATATGAGATTTCACTCAAGGTGTGATACAGATTATTATCTTTGTGACAATATGCTAAACTAACTTATGTCAATTAGTCTTAATAAATTCATTAGTTCCACAGGAGTCTGCTCACGTAGGGAAGCAGATAGGTGGATAGAAGAAGGAAGAATCCAGATCAATGGACATTTTGCGTCTAAAGGTAATAGGGTAGAGGAAGGTGATAAAGTTACCATAGACGGCAAACTTATTAAGTCTAACCCTCAATCTGTGTATTTAGCTTTTAATAAACCCCCTGGCATAACATGTACGACGGATACAGCTGATAAGGATAATATTATTGATTTTATTAGATACCCTAAACGAATCTTCCCAATTGGAAGATTGGATAAAGCCTCAACTGGACTAATCTTGTTAACAAATGATGGCGATATTGTCAATCAGATATTAAGAGTAGAAAATAATCATCAAAAGGAATATGTGGTGACTGTTAATAAGCCGATAACTGATGGTTTTTTATCTAGAATGAGTGGCGGAATACCTATGTTAGGCACGAAGACCAAAAAATGCAGAGTCCACCGAATGTCCGACAATGTATTTAAAATCATACTAACTCAAGGTCTGAATAGACAAATTAGACGGATGTGTGAGTTTCTAGATTATAAAGTAGTAACTCTTAAACGAGTTAGAATTATGAATGTTAATCTGGATGGAATCACACAAGGTAAGTGGAGGTATCTTACTGCTGAAGAAGTAAAGGAGTTAAAAGAAAACTTGTAGTTATGGATATTGTACATATAGTATAATGATTGTTATTTGGGATAATTAAGTTTCCTAGAGATCTATTTCAGCAATACTCATATCGCTTTTCAATTATAAATACATTTGGCATATTATTGATCTTACCAATAATATGAATGGTGTAACATAAAAAATCCCGACTCAAATTGAATTAAGTCGGGAAAAAATCAAAAGAATTACAAAACTTATCTTACAAATACCTTTCGGTACATAATTTCATTTCCTGATGCAATTTTAACAATATATATCGAATTTTGCATCTCTTTCACGTAAAAAGTTTGAATATATTTACTTTTACTAAACAAGATATTTGTGCTAATATGCACTATTTTACCACTTAAGTCTAAGATAGTCAAGTCAAAAGAGGTGCTTTTGTCAACATTTATTTCTACATTAAAATAATCATTAATAGGATTTGGATAAATTTTTATTTTATCGTTTTCTATTATTTCATTCGCAGCTGTTAATCCAATTGATTCTGAATACTCACATCCATTTTTATCAATAATATATATAGTATGAGTTCCTGTACTTAGTCTCTCAAAGACGTTTGATTCTTGTAAAACATCTATGTTGTCTAATCCAAATTGATATGGTGGAGAACCATCTTTTGCTGTGATTTCAATTTTGTTTTCACCCTCATACGAACCATGAATTATATTTGTTTTCCCGCTTAAAACTTTTGGCTCAATTATTTCTAACTCACTAGTCAATAAACAATCATTGCCTTCATCGAATACTTTCACTTCATAAAATCCAGGCATTAGGTTTGTAAATTCTCCACTCGAATTACTTACCTCATTCAATGTATAAGTAAATGGACCAGTTCCTCCGAATATACTAATCGTGACTGTACCATCATTTTCACCAAAACAGCTAATGCTTGTAAAGAGAATTTCATTTATTTCAAATCCATTTGCATCGGTTGGAATTGAAACATTTTTATTTAATATGCAACCATTGGTATCTGTAATAGTGAATTGGTGTTTCCCTGCAGGAAGATTATCAAAGAAACCAGTACTATTAGTAATTTGGCCAAATTTAAAAGTCAATGGTAATGTACCGTTTGTAGCATTTAATTGCACAGATCCCAAAATAGATCCGTCACAACTTGCAGGTGTTATTCCACTAGCTATGACTTCCATAGGACTTACCAAAATAATATTGAGCGGTATATCTATGGCACATCCATTGGCATCATTCATCAGTATCAAACCTGTAAAATCTCCCATCCCTGCATAAGTAACAGGTAATCCATTCGAGCTATTTACTATTGTGCCATCAAGATCAAATGTAAATGGAGACGTACCACCTATTACAATAGCCTCTGCTTCCCAAAGAGTTGAAAGGCCACAAGGGTCTATACTTAAGTTTAAAGAATATGTTAAAGCATCTGGATCATCCAAAAATACATTTTCTGCTACTTCACAGCCTAAAGCATCTTTGGTCTTTAGTAAATAATTATCTTCTTTTAAATTAAGAAATTGAAAGGTTGAACTAAAAGGAGCATTATTTATACTATATTGTAAAGTGCCTGTACCACCAGATGCATTTATTGTTATTATTCCATTAGAATTTCCTTTACAAAGTGGGCTAACTTTTATAATACTAGCATTGATTAATGGGTTTTGTGCCACAGTAGCATTTACTTGGATAATACATCCATTTGCGTCAGTTATGTCACAGGTGTAATTTCCAGGCACCAAATTTACAAATGACCCAGTTGTATTAGTGTGATTTCCAATTTTAAAACTATATGGTGCAATTCCACCTATCGCTGATAAGTTAATAAACCCAGTAGCATCCCCTACACATACAGGAGGCGATGTTGAATCTATTTGTCCAACCAGTTTTGCAGGCTCATTAATAATAACTGTGTCAAGGGTTTCACAGCTATTAGTGTCTACTGTTCTAATCATATATGTTCCTTTATACAAATTGGTAAAAGCACTTGAACTTGTGTCCATCCCAGTAATATATTGATATCCTGGTGTGCCTCCTTGAGATAACATTTCAATATATCCGTTATTCCCACCATTACAAGAAACATTTGACAATGAATCAACCATTGAAACAAGTAGTTGAGGTTGAATAAGTGTTAAAGGTTTAGTTTCAATGCAATCATTATTATCTTTTAATGAGACAGAATAGATTCCAGCAGGTAAATTATTAAACACTCCACTTGTTTGATAATTTCCTCCTATCGAATATTTATATGTAGGAACGCCACCAGATCCACTGACTTTAAATCCTCCTAGACTATCGCCATTACATTTAATTGCAGTTGTATCTAAAAAATTTATGATGATTTTAGGAGGTGATGTAATAAAAACTGTTAACTGAGCTGTACAATCATTGTCATCAATCACAGTTAATGTATATGTATTATTTACTAAGTCTGTAAAAATGCCAGTGCTTTGAGGAAGATTGGAGTTTAATTGATATTGATAATTACCAGTTGCAGAAGATCCACCGTTTCCAAAAACCTCAATAGAACCAGTTTTACCACTAAAACAAGTATTATCTTCAACAAGTCCTTCAAATATTTCTAATAATACAGGCTCAGTTAATGTTATAGAAATAATTAAAGTTTCATTTCCATCCTCTACAGTAATATCATAAGGTCCAGCCTGTAAATTAGTAAAAATTCCGGTATTATTTGAAGTGCCATTGTTAAGAGTATAAGTATAATTACCTGTGCCACCGGTTGCTTCAACATTAATAAAACCATCAAATCCCAAGTAACATGAAGGATCACCCGAATCTACAATCTCAAAAGTTAATGGATTAGCTGCTGCACAAGCAAAACCCCCAGAATTAGCTAATGAAGACCTTGATGTATTTAATATAGTATTCATATAATCACCTTGCTCAACAGAAAAAGCATTCATACAGTTATCATTGACATAATCCATATAATTCATAAACATATCTCCCGAATTTCCGCAGCTTGGAGAAGGATGATTAGGGCATCCAAAATTTTCATCATCTTGAAGAGGAGTATCGTTAATGCCATCATCTAGTCCACATCCAGAGTTTCTCCAAATATGTCTTAAACCTAAAAAGTGACCAACTTCATGGGTAACTGTTCTGCCTAAGTCATATGGGCTGCCTGTTGCTTGTCCAGGGCCACCGAAATACGGTGTACCTGATACAACGCCATCTAATGTAGCGTTTGGGAGTCCACCAGTAGTTGGCAGATAAGCAAACCCAAGTAAACCACTGCTTAACTGTGCAACCCATATATTTAAATAATTAGCTCTAGGCCAACCAGTGGCTGATTTTATGGTAGATTCATTATTTTCGAAATCCATTGATGTAGCATATCTTGTTACTCCATTTGTAGCATTACCATTAGCGTCTACCGTCGCCAAGCAAAACTCTATAGCTGGATTTCCAGCTGGGAATTGGGCTGGTGTATTTCCAGCATCTGGATTTGTTCTTGTAAAATCTTCATTTAGCACAACAATTTGCGATAATATTCTATCCATTGTCAAATTATCCCCAGTTCCTATAGGTTGGCCAGGAGGATGAACAATAATTATATGAACAGGGATTAAAGCACTGATCCGTTTTTTGGCTCCTATCAGACCACGGTTAAAATCTTCATATCCTTTTTCAAGCAGATCCTTATATTCTGGATTTTCTTTGTAAATAGCTTCCATTTTGTGATCTAAACCACATTTTTCAAAGGAGTTTTGGGCTTTACACAGTGGAGTAATTAAAACCAAAAGAAGAAAATGCAATAGGTATTTCATGTGTAATTTATATTTTGAAGCTGCAAAATATGAAAAAATAGAATTATATGATTATTCAATGTTGTAAATTACTTAGAAATGAAATTTTATATTGAAGGTTAATACAGTCTTATCTGTAAAATGGATTTTTATCTTTGCAGCTAAATTAGAAAATTCAGAGGGAGAGATTATT